>JARRPS010000038.1:0-11581 GCA_037382625.1 Gemmatimonadota bacterium
CGTCAGCACGGTTCGCGGCAGGGTCTCGTTGATGCTCGAGTTGACGATGTCACGGAACGAGTCCTTGCGCCGTTTCTTGAGGTTCTCCCGGATTCGGTCGAACACCACGATCGTGTCGTTCAGCGAGTACCCGAGGATCGTCAGGATCGCGGCAACCGTGGCAAGAGTAATCTCGATGTCGAATACCGACAGGAAGCCCAGGGTCAGAGTGATGTCGTGCGCCGTGGCCACGACCGCCGCCACGCCGAATCGCCACTCGAACCGGAACGCGAGATAGACGAGGGTCAGCGCGAAGGAGAGCAGAATCGCGATCAGCGCCTTCTCCTTCAGCTCCGTACCGACCTTCGCGCCCACGGCCTCCGTCCGCGCGTACGACCACCCGTCCTCGCCGTAGGCACCATCCAGCGATTCGCCCACGGCCTCCGAAACCCGCGTCTCGCCGCTCTCGGAGAAGGTGGAGACGCGAATCAGGTAATCGTTCGAGTCACCGAACTGCTGGATCTGAGCTCCCTCCAGGCCGGCAGCGCTCACCGCGTCCCGGACCTCGGCCACCGAGGTCGGCTCGACGAACTCCACCTGGAACAGGGTGCCTCCCGTGAACTCCACGCCCTCCCGGAGTCCCTTGTGAAGAAGCAGGGAAAACAGCCCGATCGCCAGGCAGATCCCGGAAATGATGTAGGCCTTCTTCCTCTGGGCGAGGAAGTCGTAGTGCGCGTCTTTGAAGAGTCTCATCGGTCGCGATTCCGTCCGGTCAGATGCTGAGTTCCTCGCTCGTCCCGCGCCGCTCGAGATAGAACAGGAACAGTGTCTTGGTCACGAACAGGGCCGTGAAGAACGAAGCGATGATCCCGATGCTCAGGGTCACCGCGAAGCCTCGCACCGGCCCGGTCCCGAACTGGTAGAGGATCGCCGCCGTGATCAGCGTCGTGAGGTTCGCATCGACGATCGCGGAGGTCGCGTGCTCGAATCCCTGGTCCACGGCCGTTCGAACTGTCTTGCCGGCATCCAGTTCTTCCCGGATCCGCTCGAAGATCAGCACGTTCGCGTCCACCGCCATTCCGACCGAGAGGATGAGGCCCGCGATGCCCGGCAGCGTCAGCGTGGCGCCGAGCCCGGCCAGTCCGCCGAGCACGAAGACCACGTAGGTGCAGAGCGCGATGACCGCCAGCACGCCGGCCATCCTGTAGTACCAGATCATGATCAGCACGACGCCGACGATCCCGATCAGAAAGGCGTTCCGTCCCTGCCGGATGGAGTCGGCGCCGAGCGACGGCCCGATCGTCCGCTCCTCCACGATGCGGATCGGCTGCGGCAGGGCGCCGGCCCGCAGCACGAGCGCCAGGTCCTGCGCCTCCTGGAACTGGGACCCCGTGCCGAGCTCGATCTGCGCCCGCCGGCTGAGGGTCTGCCGGATCACCGGCGCGCTCTGGACCCGGCCGTCGAGCACGATCGCCATCAGCCGCCCGACGTTCCGTCCCGTGCCGCGCTCGAAGATCCGGGCTCCCTGTCTCGTCATCTCGAAGGGAACGATCGGCTGATTGAACTGCGGGTCTCGCGTCGCAGGGCCCGCGTCGGCGAGATACTCACCCGTTACGAGCGGCTCCTCCTCGAGCACGTAGAGCTCCCGGTAGGCGGCGCCCGCGCTCGACTGGGGCACGAGGCCCCAGTTGAGCGTCGTGTTTCGAGGAAGCGCTTCCTTGAATTCGGGCAGCTCGATGTACTCGGACACCGTGGGGACGTTCTCCTCCGCGACGAGGAACATCCCCGCCCGACCCGATTCCAGGAGCATGCTCGTCAGCGGACGAAGCGAGCGCTCTTGCGTGGGTGCGGGCGCCCCGTCCAGGCCCTCCTGGGTCTCCTGCGCCGCCGCCGAGTCCGCGGCCCCCGGCGCATCGTCGGCTTCCGCATCCGCGGGTTCGCCTTCGCTCGCCTCCTCTTCCACCGCCGTGAGCGTGTCTTCTCCCGCCTCGCCGAGCAGTTGCGTGAGGGCGGGCGCCGTCTCTTCCTCCACCGCGGCGGACGGAAGGTTCTCGACTCCCACGGACTGCACGATCACCCGGTCGAGACGCGGCAGCGCCTCGCGGAACCCGTCGTCCTCCCGCACGATCTTGAACTGGAGGAACGCCGTCCTCTCCACGATTCCCTTTGCGCGCTGCGGGTCGTCGATCCCCGCGAGCTCCACGATGATCCGATCATCGCCCGAGCGCTGGATCGTCGGCTCCCGCACGCCGAATTCGTCGATCCGGTTGCGGACCGTGGTCAGCGTGCGGTCGATCGCGTCGGCGCGAGCTTCGTCGGTGAGAGTGCCGTCCGGATCGTCGATCTCCACCGCCAGGTGCATCCCGCCCTGCAGGTCGAGGCCGAGATTGATGGCGGGAATCTTCTCACCGTTCGGGCCGTCCTTCGGGATCAGGGCCCAGATGCAGACGGCCAGCAGGCCGAGGATCACCAGGAATCGATTTCGAATTGCATGCATGGATTGCGAACCGGGTCAGTCGATGTCAGTCGCTGCAACCGTCCCCATGGGCGGTTCCGACGTAAGCGAGGAAAGGTACCGCAGAGCGCTCCCCGGCGAAAGCGCCGCGCCCCGGCGGGAACCGGGGCGCGGGGCGCTTGAATCGCGGAGTTCCGGGGCGATTCAACCGGCCGCGGGCGCATCCTTGTGGAGGCCCGTCTTCCGCAGGATGTCATTCATCAGGCACCAGCCCGTGATTCCCGACTGGAGAAGGTTGAAACCGACGAATGCCGTGAACAGGAAGAACCAGGGACTCACCCACCAGCCGAGCGCAAGGCTGATGAGTACGAAACTGCCCGCGATGACACGAATCTTGCTCTCGAGTGACATAGTGCCTCCCACCTGTCAGTTGTCGTTCGCTTCGTCGGCGCAGCCGCAGGCCGACATCCTCGTCACATCCAATTCGAACGCGCGGATCGGATGCCTCGGGTCCTCGACCCCGGTGCAGGCACGCACCTCTTCGAGCACCCGGCCCGCCTGCGCTGCCGACATGAAACTGAAAACCATCCGAGACCGATAGGGGGCCGCCTCTCCATACCACCCGGCGGCCGATCCCTTGCCATGGCCCTCCATCGAGATCTGGCTGTACATCTGCACCTCCAGCTTCCGCAGAAGCCGCTCCACGCACTCCTCGTCTCCTTCGAGATAGGTGAGGAGCATCATCTTCATCGTCGTATCCATCGCAGGTCCTTCTCCCGGTATCGGGGTCGATTCTCCAGGCGTTGCTTCCTGCATGCTCACCCGCCGACCGCGGGCTCGGGCACGGCGGGCTGCACTACCTCCGCATCTGCCCCGGCGTCCGATTCGGCTTTGTCGCGTCGGATCAGGAAGTAGATTCCCGGCACGACGATCAGCGTCAGTACCGTCGAGGCGATAGCCCCGAAGATCAGGGACACGGCCAGGCCCTCGAAGATCGGGTCGAGCAGAATCACGAAGGCGCCGATCACGACCGTGCCGGCCGTCAGCGCGATCGGCCGCGTTCGGACGGCCCCCGCCTCGATCACGGCCTGCTTGAGCGGAACGTCCGCATCCAGCCGTGCCTCCAGGTAGTCGATCAGAAGGATTCCGTTTCGAACCATGATGCCGGCGAGCGCGATCATTCCGATCATCGAAGTGGCGGTGAAGAACGCGCCCATGATCCAGTGCCCCGGACCGATTCCGACCAGGGTGAGGGGTATCGCCGCCATCATCACGAGAGGTGTGACGAAACTGCCGAACCAGGCGACCAGCAGGCCGTAGATCAGCAGCAGGGCTCCCGCGAAGGCGATTCCCAGGTCCCGGAAGACCTCGTAGGTGACCTGCCACTCGCCGTCCCATTTCATGACCGGCTGTTCGACGGTGCCCGGTTGGCGCGTGTACAGCTGCCCCAGTTGAGCGCCACCGGGAAGCTCGATTCCGGACACCTGCCCCTTGAGATCGAGAATCGCGTAGACCGGGCTCTCCTCCTCGCCCGCGACCTCGGCCATCACGTAGATCACGCGTTGTCCGTTCTTCCGATCCACCACCTGCGGCACGGTGCTCTCCTCGAGCCGACCCAGGGAACTCAACGGCACCATGGCGCCCGAGGTCGAGGCCACGTGCAGTCCGCCGAGCCGACTGGTTCCCGATCGCTCCGACTCGGGCAGACGGACCCGGACTGGAACCGGGCGACGGGCTTCCGGCGCCGAGAGATGAGTGGCCACCTGTCCGCCGAGGCCCACCCGCAGGCCATGCACGACCTGCTCCTTCCGCACGCCCGAAAGCGCTGCCTTCTCCTCGTCTACGGAGAAACGGAGCTCCCGTTGCGGCGCGATCAACGACCAGTCGACATCCACGACGCTCGGGTGCGCCTCGAACAGGCCCATCACCTCGGAGGCCACTTCCCGCTGCTGCGCCGGATCGGGCCCGTACACCTCGGCGACGAGGGTGCTGATCACTGGCGGGCCGGGCGGCACCTCGACCACCTTGGCGCGCACATCGCCCCCTGCCGCCGCGGTCACGGAATCCACGATCGGACGGATCCGTCGGGCGACATCGTGGCTCTGGTCCTTCTTCAGTCCGAACCAGCCTTTCCGTCCGCGAAGATCCTTGGGGATGTTCACCTGGACGTCGGCCACGTTCGGGCCCTGCCGGAGGTAATAGTGCCGGATCAGACCGTTGAAGTTGAACGGTGCCGCCGTGCCGGCGTAGACCTGCACGTCGTGCACCTCCGGCACCGCCTCCAGGCTGCGTGCGACATCGAGCGCGACCGACGTGGTCCGCTCGAGTGATGTGCCCTCGGGCATGTCGAGGATGATCTGCATCTCCGTCTTGTCGTCGAACGGCAGCATCTTCACCGCGACCGAGCGATTCAGGAACAGAACCGTCGACGCGAGCAGCAGGCCCACGACGACCAGGAGCGAGACGACCAGCCGCCGCGGCTTTTCGAGCAACGGGTCCATCATCGCCTTGTAGCCCTTGTAGATCTTCGTCTCTTCCAGCACGTACTTCGGCGCATCGTCGTCATGGCCGTGCGCTTTTCCAAGCAGCCGAAACGCGAGCCACGGGGTTCCGATCAGGGCGACCATCAGCGAGAACACCATCGCGAGACTGGCGCCGATCGGCATCGGGCTCATGTAGGGCCCCATCAGTCCCGAAACGAAGAGCATCGGGAGCACGGCCGCGATCACCGTGAGCGTCGCCAGAATGGTCGGGTTGCCGACTTCGTCGACGGCCGTGCGTGCGGCCGCCCTCAGCGGCCGGTCCCTCATCTTGAAGTGCCGCTCCATGTTCTCGGCAACGATGATCGAATCGTCGATCACGATCCCCGTGACGAAAATCAGGGCGAACAGGGTGACCCGGTTCAGCGTGTACCCGAAGATCTGGTAGACGAACAGGGTAAGCGCGAAAGTGATCGGGACGGCGAGCATCACGACCAGCGCACTGCGCCAGCCCATGAACACGGCGACCACGATGCCCACCGCGATTACGGCGCCGACGAGGTGGTGCTTCAGGGTCTCCACCTTCTCTCGAGCGGTCTCCCCGTAATTCCGAGTCACCAACGACTCGATGTCGGACGGGATCACGCGTCCCTCGAGCCGTTCCAGCGTATGCTCGAGGTTGTTCCCCACCAGAGTCGCATCGGCGCCCGGCCGCTTCGACACGGACACCGTGACCTGGGAAGCGAGCGCTTCACCCGGTGTGCCGTGGAACGTGTAGCTGGTCACCTCCGCGGGTCCATCCACGACCGTCGCGACATCTCCGACCTGCACGAGCTGGCCGTCGCGGACGCCCAGGACGACGTTGGCCACGTCCTCAGCACGCGTCAGAAAGGGTCCCGCCATGACCCGCACGACTTCGTCGGCCTGGGAATAGCGGCCGGTTTCCATGCTGACATTGGCTGCCTTCAGCCGCTCGACGACCATTCCGGGATCCACCCCGAGCTCGGCCGCGCGCTCCGGCTGCAGTTCCACCCGGACTTCGCGGGGCGATCCGCCGATCACTTCGACGTCCCGCACGTCGGGCACCGCCTCGAAGGAGGTGGCGACTTCTTCGGCCACTCTGCGGATCTCCTCGGGTGGACGGTCGGCGGTGAGCGTGGCCGTGAAGAATGGCACGTCGTCGATGCTGACCGTCTTCACCAGCGGGAACATCAGTCCGGGCGGCATTCGGTCAGCGTACTTGAGCAGCGTCGCGTAGAGCCGGACCAGGCTGTCTTCCAGATCGCGACCGACTTCGTAGCGGACCGTGACCAGACCGAACCCCGGTTCGGCGTGGCTGTAGACGTATTCGACCCCGTTGATACCCGAGAGCACGTTCTCCAGCGGAATCAGCGCACGATTCTCCACCTCCTCGGGCGACGCACCGGGCATCGGCAGGTAGATGTCGGCGAGAGGGACGATGATCTGCGGCTCTTCCTCGCTCGGCAGGGTGGCGCTCGTGTAGATCCCGAGCGCCAGCGCCGCTCCGAGCAGAAGCGGCGTGATCTTCGAGCCGAGAAAGGCGTCTGCCAGCCGCCCGGCGATACCGCCCTTCACGACGCCCCCTCACCGGCCGACGCGGGGTCCCAGCCGCGCTCGTTCACCTCACCGGCCGCGGTTCCATCGAGGAGGTTCGGCGACGGGCTCCTGACGACCCGGGTGTCTCGGGACAGGCCGGATAGCACTTCGACCACCCCCTCGGCGATCCGACCGGGCCGGATCCAGCGGAGACGCAGCGTACCGTCCTCGAGCGTGAAGACGCCGGTGAGCTGCCCCTCCCGCACCAGGGCGTCCGAGGGCACCAGCAGACCCGGCTCCTCGACGCCGGCGACGGCAAGGCGCACGTAGGTGCCCGGCAGCGGCGTGTCCTCCGCTCCTTCTTCGAAAGCCGCCTCGAGCCGGAACCGATTGCTCATCTGCTCGATCACCGGAACGCTCCGAGTGACGGTCGCGGCCCAGTGTCGGCCGCTCTCGGGCTCGAGGACCCGGACCCGGTCTCCTACCTGGATTCGGCCGGCCAGCGCCGCCGGCGCATCCGCTACCACCTTGACGCCCCTGTTTCCGGACACAGTCATCATGGGCTGCCCCGGTGAGGCCAGATCACCCGGGTCCACGTAGCGAGCGGTCACCGTTCCGGCGAAGGGCGCCCGAAGAACCACGTAGTCGCGATTCCCGCGGGCCTCCGCGAGACGGGCCTCGGCCATCTCCAGTTGAGCACGTGCCTGGTCGACCTCCTGGTCCGTCGCCGCTCCATTGCGCGCGAGATTCTCGAGCCGCTGGTGCGTCTTGCGGGCCACCGTGACGCTCGCTTCGGCCGCCGCGACCGCCGACTCGACTCCGGCGCCGTCCAGGCGAACGAGCACTTCCCCGGAACGGACCCGGGACCCGACATCGGCATGCACGGAGCGGACCGTGCCGCTGGACCGGGTGGCGAGTTTGGCTTCCTCCGCGGCTACCACCCGCGCCGCGACCATCTGCGATCCAGCGGCCACGACGACCGGGCTGACCGTAACGTTCTGGGCCGCGGCGGTTCGCTCCACTTCTCCCGGCTCGCTCCGGTCGCAGGCCGTCGCGACCAGCGCGAGCGTCGGAATCAGATACAGGTAGATACGCTTCATCGAATCACTCGCTGCTGTGTTGGGTGGTCACGAATCGGAGGCGCGCCTGCGCCATCCGGTAGGCCGCCGAAGCGTCGATCGCCCGGCTCCGGGCCTGGGCGGCCCTTGAGTCGGCGGCCAGAAGATCGTTGGCGGTCGCCAGCCCTTCCTCGAATCGCATCCGCATCAGGTCCCGGCCGAGGTTCGCGGCACTGTCCGCGACCACCGCGGCCCCGGCAGCTCGCCGGGCCGCGTCGACGGCCTCGGCCGCCTCCATCACTTCAGCCCTCGCCGAGCGCAACGCCTCGTCGAAGCGCGTCTCGGCCATGGCCCGTTGGGCGTCGGCGCGTTTCGTGTCGGCGCTGCGGCTCAGACCGGAGAAGATGTTCCAGCGAAGCGCGACGCCGCCGGTCCAGTTGTCGCCGTCCGACGCGAAGAGACCGGAGCCGTGCATCGAGTAGCCGGCGAAGGCGTCGAGTTCCGGCAGGTAGCCGAGTCGAGCCCGGCTGCTGTTCGCCGCTGCGGCGTCGCGCGCCTTGTCGAGCGCCTGCAGGTCCGCTCGCTGCGACGGGTCGAAGGACGCCGGCGGCACCCCGGTCGCTCCCGCAGCGGAGTCCTCCTCTCCGGTCCGGGGACCGATCAGCTCGAGCGTGTCCGTGAGTACAGGGGTGACCTCCGGGCCCCAGCCGAGAAAGACCGCCAGTCGGCGGTAGGCGTCGGCCTCTCTGCGTTCCGCATCGATTCTCGCGGCCGAAGATCCCTGGTAGTCGGCTTCCGCCTGCAGCACCTCCGCTCGCGTCAGAACCCCCTCCGCCTCCCTGCGCGCGAACACGTCCCGCGCAGAGCGGGCCGCCTCTTCGGATGCCGCGGCGGCACGAGTCTGCGCGGCCGCGCGCTGAGCGTCCAGGTAGAGGATTTCCGTCCGGAGCACAGTGGCTTCCCGCGTGCGAAGCTCCTTCCAGTCTGCGGCTTCCGCCGCGTTGGAAGCGGCTGAACGGCCGGCCCAGACCTGCGGGCTCAGGAGTTTCCACTGCAGCGTCGCGGCACTCGCCCAGTCGTCGATCGGGTCCGGGTTGTTCAGTGCGTCGAGCGCCAGGTCGGACTCCGCGAAGATCCCCTGCCGAAGCTTGGTTCCGAAGGCGAACACCGGGTCGTCCGACCTCGTCCATCCGGTGGACACGTCGATGCGCGGCCACAGGAACGAAGAGGCGGTCGCAACTTCGGCACGCGCCATGTCCGTCTCGGCGCGCGACACCGCCAGGCCCGCATTCCCGACCAGCGCTTCGGCGATCGCTTCATCCAGGCTGATCGGCCGTTCTTCCATCGTCGCCTGACCGAAGCCCGCCGACGGAGCGAGCGCGAGCAGCGCCGCGGCGAGAACCGGTCTCCAGCGTAGGTTGATTGTCATGGGGTGCTCGATCCTTTGGGGTCAACGTCGCACGCGCGCAGGCAGTTGATGATCTGCACGACCTTGTCGTCCCGTACCTCGTAGAAGACGTTCACGCCGTCTCGCCGGCTGCGGAGGATCCCCTTGTCCCGCATGAGGTTGAGGTGCTGCGAGGCCGTGGCCTGCTCGAGTCCCAGTTCCTCCTGCACGGCGCTGACGTTGAGCTCTCCTCGACTGTCCAGGAGTTCGATGATCCGCAAACGGATCGGGTGCCCGATGCAGCGCAGCACGCGGGAAGCGTCCTGCACCACATCAACGCTGATTCGCTCGGTTGCCTCGGCCATGCGACCTCCCTCATTCCCTGCGTTCCCCCGGCGGGGACAAGATTTCCGCCCTCCGGCAAAGACATAGATATAGATATATCTGAATATCTCTGTTGTCAAGAGCGCAATCGGCCCGGCGGATCCAACGCCAGCTCCTCATGTGCAGTTTATCACGAAATGAGGCGGCGCGCCGCCCTTCAGTCAGCGGCGGCGTGCACTCGCAAGCAGGTTCTGAATGATACGAAGGCCCGATTTACCGGCGACGACGACCCCGGGAGAGCCGGGACTTCGGCGCGGCGTCCGCCTCGACGGCCTCCGTCCGTCCGAGGTCGGGAGAGAACGTAGGCTCGAAGCCGGGGACGACCCGCCGGGGGATCGGCGATCCGGTGAGCTTCTCGATTTCCCGGACCATCATTACCTCGTGCGGGGACATCAACGTCACCGCGTCGCCCGTCTGGTCGCCCCGGGCGGTCCGTCCGACCCGATGCACATAATCCTTCGGATCGTCCGGAACATCGAAGTTCACGACGTGCGTGATGCCTACGATGTCCAGGCCGCGGGCGGCTACGTTGGTAGCCACCAGCACCCGGGTCTTCCCCTCCCGGAAGCTGGAGAGGCTGCGGCTCCGGTCGGCCTGGCTCTTGTCGCCGTGCAGGTCGTCGACCGAGATCCCCTTCTTCTTGAGAAATTCGCAGATGTAGGCGGCCGTGCTCTTCATCCTCGTGAACACGATCGCGGGGCCCGTACCCCATGACTCGAGAAGGTGGTGCACCAGAGCCTGCTTGGAGGCGTAGTCCACGGGATGAAGGACTTCGGTAATGCCCGAAGCGGCCGTCTGAAACCCGACCTGCACCGAAACCGGATCCCGCATCATCTCGTGAGCGAGCCCGAGAATGGCGTTCGGCATCGTGGCCGAGAAGAGCAGCGTCTGGCGATCAGACGGGGTGCTGCGGACGATCTTCCGGACGTCGTCGATGAAGCCCATGTCGAGCATCCGATCCGCCTCGTCGAGCACCAGCACCTCGACGTTGGCGAGGTCCACCGTTCCCCGCTCGAGGTGATCGAGAAGTCGCCCGGGGGTCGCTACGAGAACATCGCACCCGAACTTCAAATCCTTGATCTGCGCGCCGATCGGTACCCCTCCATATACCACCAGCGGCTCGAGCGACAGGCGGGCACCGTAGTGCGCCACCGCCTTCTCGACCTGGTCCGCCAGTTCTCGCGTGGGCGTCAGGATCAGCCCGCGCACCGTTCCGTGCGCTTCCGGCAGCTCGGCCAGGCGCTGGAGCATGGGGAGCACGAAGGCGGCGGTCTTTCCGGTGCCCGTCTGCGCGCACCCCAGTACGTCGGCCCCGCCCACTGCCAAGGGGATCGCATCCACCTGGATCGCCGTCGGCTCCGAGTATCCGCGATCCGCGATCGCATCCAGCAACGGTCCCGTGAGCCCGAGCCCGTGGAATCCGCTCTCCTCGGGTAGTCCTGTCATGTAGCTCGCTTCTCCCATGTGTCGATTCCCGTCATGCGGGTGCTGATCTCCCATAGGCGTCGGGCCGCGTCATCGTCGAGGGCCCGCGTCGAGGGACGCGCCGATTTTCCATCAATGAAATACAACCCGGTGATCCGCTCGAGGGCCGGAGCCGACGCGACGTGCACCGTCGTGCGGGCCCCCTGCTCGGGCGTCTTCAGAAAGGGCGCGAGGAGTCGCAGTGGACCGAATCCGTCGAACAGCAGCCGCGTCGCGACCACACCGGGATGCACGGCATTGGCCGTCACTCCCGTTCCGGAAAGCCGGCGGGCCAGTTCCCGGGTGAAGAGCAGGTTCGCGAGTTTCGACTGCGTGTAGGCGCCGAGACCCGAGTACCCCCGCTCCCCCTGAAGGTCGTCGAAATTGATGCGCCCGCGACGATGTGCTTCCGATGAGACCGTTACGATCCGCGACGGGGCCGATGCCTCGAGCCGCCCTCTGAGAAGGGAGGTGAGGAGGAAGGGCGCCAGGTGGTTCACCGCGAACTGCAGTTCGAGGCCGTCCTTCGTGCTTTCCCGGGTCCGGGTGAACACGCCGGCATTGTTGACGAGGACGTCCAGCCGATCGGATGCCTCGAGCGTCTCCTCGGCGAGCGCCCGCACTCCCTCGGGCGTCGAGATATCGGCCAGCAGCAGTCGCACGCGGGCCCCGGGCACTGCGTCCAATACGGATCGGACCGCTGCCTCCCCCCGTTCCTCGCTGCGACTCGCCATCAGAACCTGAGCGCCCATCCCTGCGAGCGCTGCTGCCGTGGCCCGACCGATTCCGGCACTCGCCCCGGTGACGAGTACCGTCC
>JARRPS010000039.1:0-10765 GCA_037382625.1 Gemmatimonadota bacterium
GGCCGACATCAGGAGCAGCAGGCCCAGAATCGCCAATCGTCCTTCGAACCGATCGCGAAGCGCATCATCGAGCCTTCCGAGCGCGAGGCCTGCGAGAATCGCCACGAACGGGAATGCGGGAAGAAACAGGCGTACCCCATCGTGGTTCGGAGATGTCGGAAGCGCCATCAGGGCCAGAAAGAAACCGATCTGCAGGAGCGAAAGCCTCGCCAGAGCCGCGCGCGGGTCAGAGGGCCGGAACAGTGTCCGGCTTCTTCCGATGTCTGCCGTACCGATGAGTGCGAGGCTGAGGATTCCGACAGGCACTGAGATCAGCATCATCACGATCGCCTGGTGCCAGGGCACCATGTAGTCGTAGACGCGCCCGAAGTAGACCGTCGCGATCGGGATCGTCTCGTCCCGTGTCAGGCTGGCCTCGAACAGTCCGAACAGGGCGCCGCGCGGATCATGCCAGGCAGGTGGCGCGAACAGCCACGCTACCAGGAAACCGAGGCTGAGTGAGACGATCCATGGGATCCACCGCCGTTCGAGGACCGCCCAGACGAGGAGGGGAACGGGCAACAGCCACCCGGTGAATTTCGTGCCGAGCGCCAGGCCCAGAGCGATCGCCGCCAGGCTCAGACGCGCTCCGCCGCCGCGGCGGAGGAAACCGGCGAAGGAGAGGACCGCCAGCGTCCAGTAGAAGGTCAGAGGAATGTCCGTAGTCGCGAAGTGCGCATGGCCCACCAGCCGGGGCATCAGCACGAGCGAGAGAGCGGCCCCGATCCCGGCCGGGAGACCGGCCACTCCGCTCACCGTCCAGACGAGCAGGCCGGCGAGCAGCGCGAACAGCGACGCCGAGAAGAGACGGTATCCGGCCACCGGACCCAGCGCCTCGCCGAATGCCCACTCGGTAACCGCCATGCCCTCCTTGTAGACCGGAGGGTGAGGATTGTAGTAGCGACGGTCAGGGGGGTCCCAGGCCGCCTGAATCGCTTCCGCATCGAGGGCCAGACGCGGATCTCGAATCACGTCCGCAGCCCAGGCCTGAATCCGTTCCACCGACGCGAAATACTCCGGTTCGTCCCAGGTTACGCCGGGCCGATCGAGTTCAGGCACCAGGAAAGCGAGGACCGCGACCACGACGAAGGCGGCCGCGACCGCCTTCGTCCCGGGCCTCGCAACCGATCGACCGGCGACCGGCGTACCGGTCGATGCCAGGAATCTCTTCACTGCAGCCTGTACACCCGGAGTAACGGCGCACCCTCCAGAGTGATTTCATAAGCGGGCGGGTCGCCCTGTCGATCCACAGCCCAGTCGATCGGTCGCCACATTGCCTTCCGGTTGTATTGCAGCAGGTAATCGGCAGGCGCGGGGTCCCGGTCCACGGCGGTCGGCGCCCGCACCCCCTCGCCCGCGCAGACCAGATTGAGGTCCGGCTGGTCCGGGATCAGGGAGGGCCACCGAGTCTCCACCACCCAGGTGCCTGGCGCGCGCCCGAGAGTCTGGGCGAAGCAGATCTCCTCGAGCAGGAAGCCGGGATCGATCACGGCTCCCTCGGGGATGATCGTCGCCAGATCTTCCAGCACTTCTTCGTTGAGGATCTCCTTCAGATTCGTGATCTCGAGGCCACGACGCTCGGCGCCGTCGACGCCTCCGACGAAGAAGTTGAAGTAGGAAAGCTGATAGGGGTGCGTGCGGACGACCGCAGCCGCCGCCGGTACGAAGAGCAGGGCCACGACGGCGGCGGCCAGCGCGCCCGCCGGGGCGCGGTCCCGAAGCGCCGGCAGCCGGACGACGAACTCGGCGATACGCGCCGTGCCCAGTCCTCCCAGCACCGCGAAGAAGGGGAAAACGGGAAGGATCAACCGGACTCCATCGTGCATGGGCGCGGAGGGGAGCATCAGCGCCGCGTACAGCACGGACGCGTTCAGGAGGCAGAACCCGACGAGGAGACGGTTCCTTCGATCCGCCACGCCGACGAGCATCGCGGCGAGGATCGTCGGAGGAATCACGATCAGCGTCCAGACGAACGGATAGTGCCAGGGGCCGCGGTAGGCGAAGAAACTCCCGAAATAGAGGGTCCGCAGGAGATTCAGCGCCTCCTCGGACCGTTCGAAGCCGGCGCCGAAGTAGTCTGCCAGTCCGAGCGAGGGCTCCACCCAGAGGACGGGGTTCGAAAGGAAGAACACCGCGAGCGCGGTCGGGCCGATCACGAGAACCGCCCGAAGAAACCGGCCGGGTCGGCGCAGCAGCACCCAGAGTCCCATCACCGGGAGGGCCAGGAGTCCGGTGAACTTCGTGGATATCGCGGCTCCGAGGAAGAGTCCGCTCAACACCAGATCTCGGCCACGCGAATCCTGGGCCCATTGGAACAGATACGCGCCCGCACCGAACCAGAACGCCGCCAGAAACAGATCGGTGTGCGCGAGATGTCCATGGGCGAAGAGAACGGGCAGGGTCAATATGCTCAAGCCTGCTCCGATGCCGGCGAGCAGCGAGGACCCCGCGGAAGCCGTGAACGCCGCGCAGCCGGCCGTGAGCAGTGCGAAGGTCAGCATCACGCCGACGCGATAAGCCGAAATCGTGCCCAGCAGGTCGCGGAAGAGATACCAGGTCACTCCGCTGATCTCGCGGGAGAGCGGCGGGTGCGGGAGCCGGATCGTCATCCACCGCCAGTGCTCGTTCAGCGCCTCGGGACTCAAGGCCGACGACAGCTGGCCCGCGGAGAGGCTCCGGACCAATTCCTGGAGCCAGGAGAGCTGCCGGAGAGAACTGTAGAAGTAGTTGCCGACGTCGCTCGCGACGCCATAATCAGGCTCGGTCGCCAGCATCAGGGCGGCCGCGACGAAGAAGAACAGAGTCGCCGTCACGCCGATGGTGCGGCTCCGCGGCGGGCCTCCACCCGAAACCGACCGAGTCCGGGTACGCGAGTCAGTCATCGATCACCCCGTGGGGCCGCCGGGCCGCGAGCCCCAGCAGGGCCAGCAGTCCGGCCATGGAGAGCGCGACACTCGGACCGAGCGCCGTGGGCCGAAACCGGAGCTCGATCTCCCGCTCTCCGGCTGGAACCGAAACCGCCCGGAACACGCCGTCGGCCCTGAGAACCGCCGTCTCCACTCCATCCACTCGTGCGCTCCAACCCGGGTAGTACCGGTCGCTGAGGACGAGCAGCATCGGCCCGGAAGTGGAGGTGCGAAACCGCACCCGGTTCTGCTCGAACTCGGCGGAGAGGATTCGGCCCGTTCCCCCCATGGAGGCCGGAGTCGGCGGCTCTTCGAGCACCACACGCTCTCCGAGGGGAAACCCGGATCGAAGGCTGCGCGCCAACGCGTCCGCCGGTCCCTCCGCCAGTTCGAACTCGTCCACCAGATAGGCTCGCGGCAGAGGGTCCGGCACCTCGAAGAGCCGCAGGGGAAGGTCGGGATGCCGCGCCACGACGCGAAGGCCCGTGAGCGTATCCGCCGCGGCCGTCGGATCGGCATACCAGCGGACGTTCATCGCCCGCAGGAAAAGGACCGGATCCTCGCTCCACCCTCGGATCGCGGCGTCATTCGTCAGAGCCACGGACAGAAGTTCCACTCCCTGCAATCCGTCCTGCAGCTGCCACCCGAACAGCTGCCCGACATTCGGTCCCATCGTCTCGAAGTCGAGATACAGGTTCGACAGCTCGTAGGCGCCGCGGACACGAATCATGCTGCCCATCGCGGCGTCGTGCGGAGAACCGCGGAAGCGGTACGCCTGGGGGTCGGCTCCGAGTGCTTCCAGGGCGACAGCCGGCCAGACGGGCCTGTCGTAGATCTCCGACTCCACCGAAGGATTGATCCGGGCGTTGGCCGCGATCAGGTCTGCGACCACGAGCATCGCCAGCAGGCCGGTAATTGCCTCGGTGCGCAGACGGCCCCTCCCTCCGATCGCCACGACAGCGGTCGCGAGACCGAGCAGCAGGACGACTCGAAGACCCTGAGAGGTATACAGGGAAGCTGAGAGCGCGGGCTCTTCACAGAACGGATGACTCACCGGCAACGAGGAACAGCTCCACTCGATGATTCCCGGTGTCCCGTGCAGCAGTGCGACGACGATCCCGTAGAGGAGGGTCAGGCAGACGAAGACGATCACCCCCGCCCTCCGTTCGGCTCCCGCGATCACCCGATCGGCACCGCTTGCGGCCAGCACGGCCGTCGCCATCGAGGTCAGCAGCAGGAACTTCTCGGGGTAGCGGAAGGGGCGCAGAACGGGGACCGTCTCGAACAGAAAACGGTAGACGGGGCTGCTGGCCCCGAGGGCGATCAGAATGCCGATCGCAGCGGACGCGCCCCAGAACCAGGCGTTTCCCCGGCCACCGTAACGAATCCCGACGAACGCCAGTCCCGCGGTCACCGCCCCGACGTAGGGGCTGAGGACCCAGGGCGTGTTCGTCGCGAGAATGAAACGGGTCGTATATCCGTGCACACCGCCCCCCAGCACCGGGGGAAACCCGAGGTGCACGAGCCCGGTCGGCTCGAGCGACCGGGACGCGGCATATCCGATGTCGGTGGGCAAAGTTCGAACAGAGAGTAGGATGTACTCCGCGAAAGGGATCAGCTGTATTGCCACGACAGCTACGGCGATTCCACCCGCCAGGACGAAGACCCCGCTCTGTCGGGCGCGGCCTGTTGAACGGCCCTCGATCCCGAGGATCCCGTGAAGGAAGAGCCAGGCGAGACCGATCGCCAGCATCTGGGGCTCTCCGCCCAGGAAGGCCACCGCGCAGAACGCGGCGAAGGCCGCGATCCGTCGGGGTGTCGGTCTGTCCAGAACTCGGTCCCAGGACCAGAACAGCCAGGGCACCCAGGCCACGGTCTGCAGGTTGTTGGGGAAATTCCCGAGCGAGATCAGGTACCCGCCCAGCATGAAGGAAGCGGCGCCCAACCATGCCGCCTGCGGCGATCGGCCCCAGCGGCAAAGCAGGAGATACAGGCCCGCACCCGCGAGCGGATAGTGCAGCGCGATCAGCCAGTCGAAGGAGGTCGAGAGCGGAACCGTATAGAGCAACAGGCTTCCCGGGTAGAATACACCCGGCTGGAGGGTCGCAAAGAACGGCTCTCCGTTGACCACCCCGGGATTCCACCAGGGAATCCGACCCGCTAGAACGGATTCGACGAGCACGTGCTTCATCGGGTAGAAAAAGGGCGTGATGTCCCTTCCGAACAGAGTGCGGCCCGAAAACAGCACCGGCCAGAAGAGGAGGAGTGCGGCGGCTGTCAGGAGGCCGATCGCGATCAGAGATCGCGTGGGCAGACCCGCACCCGGCCCATTGCTGGAGGCAGGCGCTCGTGTTGATTGCCGCGTCGCGATCGACAAGCGTCCCCCGAGCGCTGGTCGTGGATCAAGGAACAAGGGCGCAGCGGATCAGACCGCTGCGCCCTCGTCATGGCCGGACGGGCGCCGGACCTAGTTACCGGCGAGCCGTCGGTTCAGTTCTGCTGAATCTTACCCTCGGTGGCGAGACCACCACCGACGTCGACCCAGTAGCTGTTGCTGGAACTGGAATGCGAAGCGGTGACCTGATAGCCGCCCGCCGTTCCACCAGCCGTAATCGCGATGCCCGTGCTCGTCGTGAAGTTGCCGCTGGTGAGGACAGTCGCCGCGTCCGCATAGCTCTGGTGGTCGGCGAAGTAGGCCTCCATCGCGGCCATGGCGTTACGCACGTCGCTCTTGGCCGTGGCGTCGAACGCCTTCTCCTTGGTGCTGGCGAACTGCGGAATCGCGATCGCGGCGAGAATGCCGATAATCACGACTACAATCAGCAGCTCGATCAGCGTGAAACCCTTCGTGTCGCGGAGCATTGTCCCTCCATGGGTTCTGGGGTCCGGCTTTTGTGATACAGTTTTCGGTCGACGATCGACGTTGGAGGCTTCCTCCTCCTGCCCCCGGAGGAGCAACCCTCGTGCCTCATCGTCAACGACCCCTTAACTCCATGTCGAGATGAACGTTATAGAGTTCCGTCGCTGATATCCGCACCGCGGGGGGAGCAGCGCCCGTTGCACCCTGCAAGACCTTGCACTGCATATGCAATAATGTTCGGCCCATTCTACGCGTCCAGATCATATCGCTTGATCTTCCGGTACAGCGTGCTGGGATCGATGCCCAGCACTTCCGCGGCCTTCGTCTTGTTGCCCCCTTCGGCCCGAAGCACGTGCTCGATGTACGCCCGTTCAATGATCTCGAGCGCGGGGTTCGCGGCCGGCCGGTCCTGGACCAGCGGTTCGGCCGGCGTTTCTCGAAGACGTGCCGGAAGGGCATCGGGCTTGATCGAGTTTCCAGCCGTCAGCACCACGGCACGTTCGATGACGTTCTCCAGTTCGCGGACGTTGCCCGGCCAGTGATACTCCTGGAGGACCTGCAGAGCTTTCGATGACAGCTTCTTCGGCTCCTCCTCTCCCGCCTCGCTCGCGAGGAAGTGTTCGGCCAGGAGCTGGATGTCCTCCGCGCGCTCCCGCAGGGGGGGAAGTTCCAGGGAGATCACGTTGAGGCGGTAGTAAAGATCCCGGCGAAAGCGCCCTTCCTCGATGTCTCGCTCGAGGTCTCTGTTCGTGGCGGCGACCAGCCGGACGTCGACCGGGACCGCCTCCGTCGAGCCGACGGGAATCACTTCCCGCTGCTGCAGAACCCGCAGGAGCTTGACCTGCGTGGAGGGTGCCATCTCGCCCACTTCGTCGAGGAAGAAGGTGCCGCCCGAGGCGGCCACGAACAGCCCCTCCTTGTCCCTGACGGCCCCGGTGAAACTCCCCTTTACGTGACCGAAGAGTTCGGACTCGAGCAATCCCTCCGGCAGGGCGCCGCAATTGAGGGACAGGAATCTGCGGCTGGAACGCGGCGACAGATCGTGAATGTACCGCGCAAAGACCTCTTTTCCGGTACCACTCTCGCCCCCGATCAGTATCGTCGAATCGCTGTCCGCCACGTCCTCGGCGAGGGTGAGAGCCGCTTCGAACGTCGGACTGACACCGATCGGCTTTCCGGCCTTCAGGGTCTGCTGCTTCTTCAGTTCGCGCTTCAGCCCGGCGTTTTCCGTCTTCAGCCGTCCCCAGTCGAGGGAGCGGTTCAGAACGGCGATCATCTCTTCGTTCTTGAAAGGCTTCTGTACATAGTGCGTCGCCCCGAGATTCACCGCCTGGATCGCCGACTGCAGGGACGCCTGCGCCGTCATCAGCACCACCGGGGTCTCCGGACTGGTGCGACGGATCTCCTCGAGAACATCGATCCCGCTCACCTTCGGCATGCGCACATCGGAGAGCACGATGTCGGGAGACTCATCACGGAACCGCTGCACGCCACCTGCCCCGGTAAGCTCCGAAATCACGTCGAAGCCCTCGCCCTTCAGCAACACCGTGAGGGTCTGGATCATGCTCTCCTCGTCGTCGATCACCAGCAACAGCGGCTTCTCTCGCATGTTCGTCCTCTGTTCGTGACTGCGCGTCCCGATGCGCTCTGTCGTTACGGTAGATCAGGCGCCGACGTCGCCCGCCGGTACCAGTTGCTCGAAATCCGTCGTCTTTCGCAGGCGTCCACGTCCCGTCCGGCGCGGGAGCACGATTGCGAAGGTCGCCCCCTGGCCGCGCACCGAGCTCGCGAGGAGCGCTCCACCGTGTGCCTGTATCGCCCGGTGCGCGATCGAGAGACCCAGTCCGCTGCCGCCGGGCCGTCGCGTGTAGAACGGATCGAAAATCCGGGGAAGGTCGTCTGCGTCGATCCCCGGCCCATCGTCGATCACGCGGATCCTGACCGGATTGCCGAGCGAGATCTCCCCCGGTACGAGATCGGGCCTCAGGGCATCCGCGATCACTCGGATTCGCACCGGATCCTCGGGGTCCCCCACCTGCAGTGCGTTCAATACCAGATTCAGCAGGCAACGGTGCAGGAGCTCGGGATCTCCCCAGAGTCCCTCGAGATCGTCCAGTCGTTCGGACTCGAGAGTCGCCCGACCCTCAGCGGCGGGGTGTCGACGTGCCGTCTCGAACACGTCGCGGACCAGGAGATCGACGTCGATGGGTCGTCGCTCGGTCACATCCACCCTGGCGAAATCGCTGAATTCCCGGAGGATTCCATCCAGCCTGTCGCTCTCCCTGACGATCAGCCGTCCCAGGATCTGGTCATCTTCGGTCGCGAATCCACGGCTGCAGAGCTGCTCGACCGCGCTTCGGATCGAAGCCAGCGGGTTCTTGAGTTCGTGTGCCAGGGAAGCCGACAACTCGGCCACCGCCTCTAGCCGCCCGGTCCGGAGGCGCAGGTCTTCCAGCTGGCGCACCGGCCGGAGGTCCTGGAGGAGAAACACGTACGACGCTCCGCCGGCGGCGCCCAGAAGCGTGGTGGAGCTCACCGAAACGGGAACGACAGGAGTCGCCCGCCGTCTCTGCAATCCCTGGTCGGCCAGCTCCGGTTCGATCGCGTCCTCGTCCTTCGCATCGATCGCGGGCGCCTGGACCTCGATCTCCCGGTTGACGATCCGCCTCCCTTTCCGGACCGTCTCGTCGATGGCTCGGGCCAGCTCCGGGGCGCGTCTCTCGAAGACCGGTACCACGTCGTGACCGAGAGTCCGGGCGACATCGATGCCGAGCAACTCCGATGCAGCGAGGTTCTGATAGACGAGCTTCGCCTGGTCGTCCACCGTGATCACGCCGGATGGAATGATCCGCAGCACGTCGGCGGTATCGAGTGCGAGACGGCGGAGTTCCCCCTCCACGTTCCCGAGCTGGTGCCTCACCAGCCGCAGTCGAACCGCGATGAGGCTGGTGACCACGGCCACGAGGGTGAACATCACGACCTGGACGACGAGTAATCCCGTGATCGCCCCTTCCGGAGCGGCGACCAGATTATCGAGCAGGTAGACGAGACCGGTTCCCAGGGCCACGAGCAGAGCGGCCGACAGCGGCAGAATCAGGGCGTAGGCGGCTGCCAGCGCGATGAAGAGCGAAACGAACGGACTGGCGTATCCGCCCGTGATGTGCACGACCGCATTCACCACGAAGACGTCCAGTGCCGCCTGGAAGATCAGGAAGGGAATGCCCGGCTGGATCCGGCGCCCGTGGCTCCAGTAGTAGGCGATCGGTGTCAGGATAGCGGCGGCCGCCAGGCCGGCGACCGCGATGACGGTGCCCTCGCCGCCAATGAACGACTCGTTACGCCACCCGAACTCCTGGGATACCAGGAGTGCCGCGCCGAACACTCCCAGCGCAATCACCAGTCGTGCCGCGTAGATCCAGTAGAGGATCTGCTGCGGTTCCAGAGCGGCTGCCAGTCTGCGCTCGGATCTCAGGAGTCTGAGCACCCGGTATTCGCTTCCCTTTTGTCGGGCTGAGAATCCGGGCCGATCGAACGATCATCGCTCTCCCATCCCGGCGAAACGCATTGTCTGCGGGTCCTATGATAGGTGGGGCGTTGCAGGATGCAAGACCAGATCTCCGAACTGTGTTCGATCGGCTCGGAGGGTCAGAGCCAGTCAGGCTCCTCGTCGAATACCGAAAGCTGCGCGAATCGGCCGTCACGGACGAGAGCGGTCAGCGAGTAGACCGCGCCCCGGGCCGGGCAGGGAATCGGGCGCCGAACGAGCGGCTCGGCGGCCGCATCGGCCGGCACGTCAGGCGCGGCCAGGGGCCAGAGGCCGACCGCGAGGGCCGCCTCTGCCAGGGTGTCATAGCCGGGCTGGAATGACGCGGTCCACGACGCGACCCATTTGGATTCGCCATCATCCGCTGTCTCGCAGCGCACCCGCAGATCGAGGCCCCTCGAGGAGAAGATCAGCCAGAGATCGTTGCCGATCCGCCTCCGCGTCGAAGGCTTGCCGAGCCGGGATTCGAGGTCCTTCTCGGAAAGATGAATCAGTCCGGCGCAGTCCTCCATCGTCACCTCGGCACTCCTCCCCTCTCCTGCGCGAACGCTGGAGGTCTTCATGGCATGCTCAACGTCCGCTTCAACCGGCTCGACCGGGCTACTGAATCGTGTTGATGATCCCGAAGATCGGAAGATACATGGCGACGATCATACCCCCGACTACAGTACCGAGGATCACGATCATGAGAGGTTCCATGGCTTTCAGCAACGACTCCACGGCCACATCCACCTCGTCGTCGTAGAAATCCGCGACCTTGGAGAGCATGCCGTCGAGATCACCCGTTTCCTCACCCACGTTGATCATCTGCGTAACCATGGGCGGGAATACGCCGGATGCCTTGAGGGGCTCCGAGATCGACTCACCTCCTGCGATCGAACTGCGGCTGTTCATGATCGCGTCGTGAATCACCCGGTTGCCGGAGGTTCTGGCCGTGATTTCGAGTCCGTCCAGGATCGAGACTCCCGAGCTCAGGAGCGTCCCGAGTGTCCGGGTGAAGCGCGCGACCGCGGATTTCCGAGCCAGGGGGCCCAGCACGGGCAGGCGGAGCATGATCCGGTCGAACAGCAGCCTGCCGCTGGACGTCGAGATCCAGCGCCGGAAGAGCCAGGCGACGCCAGCCAGCCCGATCGCCAGCGCCCACCAGTACCCCTGTAGAAACGCAGACATGGCGATCACGACACGGGTCGGAAGCGGAAGCTGCTGGTCGAAACTCTCGAACATCGTCTGGAAGGTCGGGATCACGAAAAGCAGCAGCACCACGATCGCCGTCATCGCAACGAAGCCGATCACGGCCGGGTAAATTCATTTTCAGGGGATAGGACGGGGACCGCTAAGCTTCCAACCTTGAAGTCAGCGGCCCCATCCCCATATCAAAGTGTGAGTACGATCCCACTTGTACTCACCCCGTCCCTT
>JARRPS010000040.1:0-21638 GCA_037382625.1 Gemmatimonadota bacterium
GGCGGTTCGCGATGATTCCTACCCTGCGACCCATGAGTCGGCCGACCGCCGTCAGCATCTCGGGAGCATATCCCGCCTGGAACTCGTCGAACCGCCCTTCATCGAGGAAGGTGTCGAGCACCGCCCTGACCTCATACGGCTGCCGGTGGTTGTCGGGCATCAGCTCATACACATCGGTGCCCGGGCGCGCCGGTTCCCGTGGTGAATCGACCGGTACGGGCAGCCGCGGCTCGGGAAGATCGGCAACCAGATCCCGGAGCTTCTCCACGCACTCCAGGTCATCGGCGACCTCGTAGTGGGCCACGCCACTGATCACGTTGTGCGTGTGCGCTCCGCCGAGCACTTCCGCCTCCACGTCCTGCCCCGTCGCCCCTTTCACGAGGTTGGGGCCGCCGAGACCCATGAAACTCGTTCCGTCGACCATCACGATCGAGTCGGACAGCGCGGGCAGATAGGCTCCTCCGGCGATGCAGGGTCCCATCACCGCCGAGAGCTGCGGCACGTCGAGATAATGCCGCATGATCGAGTTGTAGTAGAAGATCCGGCTCGCCCCGTATTGACCCGGAAAGACCCCGCCCTGATACGGCAGGTTCACGCCGGCCGAGTCCACGAGATAGAGAATCGGAACGCGGCACCGCATCGCGATCTCCTGCGCCCGGAGCATCTTGGTGATCGTCTCCGGCCACCAGCTTCCGGCCTTCACGGTCGCATCGTTGGCCACGATCACCACGACCCGTCCGGAGACCTCTCCGATCCCCGTGACCACGCCCGCTGCCGGCGCCTTTCCGTCGTACCGATCCCACGCCACCAGGAGACCGATCTCGAGAAAGCCGCTGCCCGGATCGATCAGGCGCTCGATTCGCTCGCGCGCCGTGAGCTTTCCCTGCCTGTGCTGCTTCTCGATCCGCGCCGGGCCACCCCCCTGCCGGAGTCTCGCTTCGATCTCGCGAAGTTCGTCGACCTTCCTCTGCATCCGGGAGGGAGAGCCGGCCATCAGGCCTCCACTCCCCGTCCGCTCTCCTCGAACCAGCGGCTGATGTAGGCCACCGCTTCGCCGGTCGTGGTACCGGGGCCGAACAGCTGCCCCACGCCCTGCTCCTGCAGGGCCTCGATATCTTCGGTCGGAATGATCCCACCGCCGGTCAGCAGGACGTCATCCATGCCGTTGTCGGCCAGCAGTCGGAGTACGCGGGGAAAGAGAGTCATGTGCGCCCCGGAGAGAATCGAGAGGGCGACGACGTCCACATCTTCCTGCAGGGCCGTCGCTGCGATTTTCTCGGGCGTCTGGTGCAGGCCGGTGTAGATGACCTCCATACCGGCGTCACGCAGTGCGGCCGCGATGACCTTGGCACCCCGGTCGTGTCCATCCAGGCCGGGCTTGGCCACCAGTACCCGGATCTTTCTCTCGCTCATCGATTCACTCACGCTTTGGTTCGCCCCCGTCCCGCCGGCTCCGGTGCCGGATCGGGCGGGCGGTCTGTGCCTGGACGGTCAGAAGGAGATCGGCTCCTTGAATCGTCCATAGACGTCCTCCAGCGCATACCGGATCTCCCCGAGCGTCGCGTAGGCCCGGACCGCGTCGAGCATCGGCGGCAGAAGGTTCTCATCGTTCCGGGCGGCATCGGCGAGCCCTGCGAGGGCGCTACGCACTTCCTCGTCATTCCTCCGGGACCGGAGCTCGGCGAGTCTCCGTCGCTGCGTCTCGCCGGCCGATTCGCCGATTCGGAGGATCTCGACGCCGTGGTCATCGTCGGCCTCCTCGAACGCGTTGACACCCACGACGATCCGGCTGCCGGCCTCCACTTCGTCCTGGAAACGGCGCGCCGATCTGGCGATCCGGCCCTGGAAGTATCCGGTCTCGATCCCGGGTACGACACCACCCAGCTCGTCGATCTCCGCGAAGATCTCTTCGGCCTCCTGCTCGAGCTCATCGGTCAGCGTCTCGACGAAGTACGAGCCGGCCAGCGGATCGATCGTGTTCGCCACGCCCGTTTCGTACGCCAGGATCTGCTGCGTCCGAAGCGCGATGCGCACCGCGGACTCGGTCGGGAGCGCGAGTGTCTCATCCAGCGCGTTGGTGTGCAGCGATTGGGTCCCGCCGAGAACGGCGGCGAGTCCCTGGTAGGCGACCCTGGCGACGTTGTTGTAGGGCTGCTGCGCCGTCAGGGTCACCCCCGCGGTCTGGGCGTGGGTACGCAGCCTCCAGCTCTCGGGCTTCTTCGCACCGTACACTTCGCGCATGTGGCGGGCCCAGATTCTCCTCCCGGCTCTGAACTTCGCGATCTCCTCGAAGAAGTCGTTGTGAACGTCCCAGAAGAACGAGAGGCGCGGCGCGAACTCGTCCACGTCGAGTCCTCGCGCGATGCCCCGTTCCACGTAAGTGAAGCCGTTCTTAAGGGTATAGGCGAGCTCCTGGCCTGCCGTCGCGCCCGCCTCCCGGATGTGGTAGCCGCTGATCGAAATCGTGTTGAAACGCGGAGCGTGAAGGGCGGACCATTCGAAGATGTCGGTGATGATCTTCAGCGCAGGCTCGGGCGGATAGATCCAGGCGTGCTGCGCCATGTACTCCTTCAGAATGTCGTTCTGGATCGTTCCCCGGACGCGGTCGAACGGAACGCCCTGCTTCTCGGCCGTCGCCAGCAGGAAGCAGTAGAGCATGATCGCCGGACCGTTGATCGTCATCGAGACGGAGACGCGGTCGAGCGGAATTCCGTCGAAGAGCGTCTCCATGTCGGCGAGACTCGAGATCGCCACTCCGCACTTTCCCACCTCGCCTTCGGACATCGGGTCGTCCGAGTCGTATCCCATGAGGGTCGGGAAGTCGAAGGCGACGGAGAGACCCGTCTGTCCGCGTTCCAGCAAGAACTTGTACCGTGCGTTGGTCTCCTCGGCCGTCGCGAAACCGCTGAACAGTCTCATCGTCCAGAGGCGCGTCCGGTACATCGTCTGGTACGGTCCGCGGGTGAAGGGATACTCACCGGGAAGCCCCGTATCGCGCAGGTAACGGTCCTCCCGCGTGTCGGCCGGTGTGTACAGCGGCGCGATCGGACGACCGGAGACCGTCGTGAAGTCCGTGTCTTCGCGTTTCGGCGTGGCCTCGTAGGCCGCGGTCCATCCTCGCAGGCGAGCTTCCAGTTCAGCGAGTTCGGCCCGGCGGCGCTCGACTTCCGCCTGCAGTGCTTCCGCTGCCTCACGATCCAGTACGTGACTCATCTCCACCCTTCCGATGTTGGCTGTCGACTCCCAGGGGAATATACGCCGGGTCGAGGGAGCCGATCCAGCGGCGCACCGCGATCGTCAATACCCGGCAGCGGGAGCGTCGGGCCACAGTTCGGAAATAACCTCCCGGCTGATCGCGTAGGGGGATCGTGATTCCAGCTCCCGATCCGCTCCCTCCGTGGCAATCCACGAATGCCAGGCTTGTATGGCACGACGACCCACGGCTCGCTCTAGCACCAGGCGAGCATGTTCGGTCGCCTGGTCGCGGCGCTTCTCTGCGAGCCGGCCGCTTGCCTCGAGCCACTCGAAGTGCTCGTCCAGGGTCACAGCCACCTCTTCGACCCCCTCGGCCGTAGATGCGATACAGGGGATAACCGGCACATCCCAAACATTCTCCTCTGTCGGCAACCGCTCCTCTGCCGACGAGACTTGGCGGCCGGACCGGATCGCAGAAAGGTCGGCCCCATGATGCCCCGCCGAGGGGCGGGAAGTCCTGCCCGCGCGCAACGCAAGAACCACCTCGATTTCTCTCTTCAGGCGGTCGGCACCAGGACGATCGGCCTTGTTCACAACGAAGAGGTCGGCCACCTCCATCAGTCCCGCTTTCATCGCCTGGATCCCATCGCCGGACTCGGGAACCAGCACCACGAGTGTCGAGTCCGCCGACGACGCGACCTCCAGCTCCGACTGGCCGACGCCTACGGTCTCGAGCAGGATGCGATCGAATCCGAAGGCATCGAGCAGGTCAGCCGCTTCGCGGGTGGACGCTGCGAGCCCACCGTGCGAGCCGCGACTCGCCATCGATCGGATGAAAATTCCAGGCTCTGTGGCCAGATCATCCATTCGGACGCGGTCCCCGAGCAGGGCGCCTCCCGTGAAGGGACTGGTGGGGTCCACGGCAATGATTCCGACGGTCAGACTCCGCTCGCGATATCTTCGAGCCAACGCCGCCGTCAGTGTCGATTTTCCCGCCCCAGGAGGTCCGGTGATTCCAACCCTGCGAGCCTGCCCGACCCCTTCATGCAGCGCTTCCAGCATCGCCTCGAATCCTGCGCGGTGATTCTCCACGTGAGAGATCACGCGGGAGAGGGACAGCGGATGTCCAGCCCGGAAGCCTTGAATCAGCTCCCGTTGGGATGACGTGAGGGCCGGGGGCGCAGTATCGGTCACGAGCGCGAGGAGCCTGCCCGCTCAGCGGACGCGGAGAAGGTGGATCCTCGGCTCTACGCTGTCGGAGAGCCGTGCACCGGAGCCGGGGCGAACGAGTTCCACGTCGGAGCGGATACCCTCCCGATGGCGGATTCACTGCGCGTCCGACCCGCGATTCGAATATCTCACGGATCCGGTAAGAGGGAAGCGTAAGCTCAGCGGATGGCATTACTTCGTCGCGATCGGACGCTACCAGCATAGTCGACCATTGTGTGGCGAGTCGGTCGAACGGCTCACCGCACACCTCGCTGACCGCGTCGCGGGAATCCGACGAAGAGGAAGCGATCAGGGTACGTACGCGGGCAGCCTCAGCCGCGGAGCCGTCATCGAATCGATCCAGCAGGTAGCGCACGAAACTCCAAGCAGAACCGCGCATACGAAAGGTATTGGCGTCCAGCGGGTCCGACGCGTTCAACAGCGCCGCCGTATCTGCCGGGGCATTCAGATACTGGCTCAGGTTGTACCAGTTGTTCAGATAGTACTTGTTGAACACATCCACCCTGGCCTGATTCTGGAGCAACTGTTCCGGTCCCAGCGCAGTACCGGGCTCGAATCCATTCACCGCATGTCCTACAACCTCCTCGGCCAGGTGCGAGAGGCCCTCGTTGAGCCACACGTCCTGCGCGCCGCCGTTCCCTCGCTGCGCGTTGATCAGGTGCTGGAACTCATGCGCGACCGTGTTGTCCGTGATTCTCCTGACCTGTCCTCTTGAAATGCCGTCGGCTTCGGCGTCGGTGAATTCGCCGTCCGGATCCGGGACCATCAGGTAGAACATCTCGGCCCGGTTGCCGCCGGTCGGACCGAGGTCCAGCGGACAGGTAAAGCCGGAGACAAAGCTCTTGGAGTAGTCTTCGGACAGCCGATTGACCCCGGCTGTGTAGAGTAGGACGACCCGCCCACCATTTCCGTCGATATCCGCCGGCTGGCCAAAATAGGCCACGTCCGTGTCATAGATCACCTCGTCGAAGGCCGCGCCGATCTGCTCGTACTCCTCGCTGCTGAAAGAGTCGCTCGCCAGCAGGTCCTCCACGATCACCGCTCGATCGCTCACGTGCCGGACTCTGCCCTTCACAGTGGCTGGAGCGTTCGGAAAGTCCTGCCGGGACACGCAGGAAAAAATATACGTGAACTGCTGGCCGATCGTCGGCACCTCGAACAGTCTGCCGGTGGGGGAATTCGCCGTCGAGCGGATCTGTGGGAGTAGCGGCTCTTCGATCATGCGCAGGCGGGCATCCATGGCGAACTGCCCCGCCCTCCATGCCGTCTCCGGCCCTTCCACCAACCGATAAGGTCCGTTCACAGCCTGCCCGATGCCCGCCGAGTCTGCACCCTGGAAAACGTCTCCTGGCGTAAGGCGCAGCTCCATCGGTCTGAAGTCCAGCGTCCGGGACATGCTGCTGACGACCATCTCGTAGCTGGTCCCGACCTCGAATCGCGCGAATTCGAGGCAATCAACCACCGAGGCGCCGGCAAAGATCACATCATCGCCGGGAGCGAGATCGATTGTCTGGCACTCCAACGGCACGATCGAACCGGAAGGTCCCGTCGTACTCGATCCGCAGGCGGCGAAGAGCGCTGCCAGCAAGCCGGCGCCTGTCGCGTGAACAGCCGTCCTACGCATCTATCGATCTCCCATCGCCCGATGGCCGGAATTGTCGATCCGGGGACAGATTATCATAACCCATGCCAGTACGAAATGCCCCATTCTAAGGCACATCCGAGATATTGGTGTCCCGGGTGCGCAACAGCTCAGAGCAGGACCGCGGACGCGAGACCGAGGAGCAGTAGAAAGCCGGAGAGGTCGGTAAGCGCCGTGACGAATACTGACGACGCGACGGCGGGATCGATGCCCAGGCTCTCGAGGAGGATCGGGAAGAACGCTCCGGCGAACGACGCGACCACCATGTTCCCCCACATGGCGAGCAGGACCACGGCGCCGAACCGGGCGCCGGCGTCGAACAGGAGGTGGCCGGCCACCGCGGCGACGAGACCCACCACCAGGCCGTTGAGCAGGCCGACCAGGGCCTCTTTCCCGACCACCCGCCAGAGTTGACCGATGGGTTCGTCCGCTACCGCGATCCGGCGGATGGTGACTGCGAGGGCCTGGGTGCCCGCATTTCCGCCGAGACCCGCGACGATCGGCATCACGACCGCCAGCAGGACGAGCGCTTCGATCGTTCCCTGGTAGCGCCACACGACCGAGGCCCCGATCGAGGCCGTAGCCAGGTTGAGCAGGAGCCAGGGCAGGCGGCTGCGAATGGCATCGAGGGTGGTTCCCCTTACCTCCTCCTCATCCGAAACGGCGGCGAAACGCAGAATGTCCTCGGTCGACTCCGCTTCGATCACGTCGATCACGTCATCAAAGGTCACGCGACCGACGAGGCGGCCGGCAGTGTCGACGACTCCTACCGAGGGAATGTTGTATCGCGCCAGGACCCTTCCGACGTCCTCCTGGTCGGTATCGACCTGGACGACGGCCATTGGCTCCTCGGTGATTGTCGAGATCGGATGATCGGGATCCGAGACCACCAGGTCCTGCAAGGCCACCACGCCGCGCAACACACCGTCCGGCTCCGTCACGAAGATCGTGTAGAAGTCGAAGTCCTCCTGCCCCTGACGGCGAATCTCCTGGATGGCCTCGATGGCCGTGAGATCGGACCGCACGGCGAGGACGTCGCGCGTCATGATGCCGCCGGCGGACTCCTCCGGGTATCCGAGAAGTTCTTCGATCTCGGTGGCATCCGGCACCGGTAGCGAGGCCAGGATTCTTGCCTGGTCCTCGGGTTCCAGCTCTCCGATGATGTCGGCGGCGTCATCGTCCGCCATTTCCTCGACGATCTCGCCGATCCGCTCGGGCTGCAGCTGGACCAGGAGCTCGCCTGGCTTCTCGACCTCCTCCATCTCGGCGAGCGCGTCGGCGGCCATGTCCGGCGGCAGGAATCTGACGAGCGCGAGCCGCTGGGCGGGCTCGAGCGCCTCGATCAGGTCCGCCAGGTCGCTGCCGTGCTGATCTTCGAGGTAGGTGCGGAGAGTCGCGAAATCCTGCTCATCGAGCAGGGCGCGAACTCGCTCCGTGATCGCTGCGATCCGGTCTGCGGACTCGTTCATCGACCCTTCGTTTCCGTTCCGGGCTCGGGCGTGGCGACGCCCACGGAGAGCACGAGCTTCAGACCATCCTCGACGCTCAGGGCGAGCCGATGCACGCTCCGGCGAGGAACGATGAGAAGATACCCCGAGGTGGGATTCGGGGCGGTCGGTAGAAACACGTTGACCGACGGCTCGCCCGTGATCTCTTCGATCTGCGCGGGCGTCTCCGCGGTCTCGAAAACGAGAGCCCATGTGCCGGGCGAGGGAAACTCGATCAGGGCGCAGTGCCGGAAGAGTTTCTCCTCACGCTCGAGGACCGACTGAACGATCTGGGCCGATGCGGAATAGATGCGCCGGGCAAAGGGGAGACGGGCGAGCCCGGTATTCCACCAGTAGAGCATCCGCCGTCCCACCGCGATCTGCGATGCCCAGCCCACCAGTCCCACGATCAGTACGAGTGCGAGCAGTCCCAATCCGGGAATCTGACGCCCCTCGATTGCGGGCAGATAACGACCGAGAATCGGATCGAGGCGCTGGAAGAGCCATACGAGCACGTACGCCGTAACGCCGACCGGAGCGATTACTATCAGCCCGGTGACGAAGTAGCGCCGGAGCTTCTGGAGGAACGACTTCATGTCCGACTCCCGGGCCCGTCGGTGGATTCGGATGCGAGCCCGGACAGGCTAGCCGCTTCCCAGACTTCGAAGCAACTCCTCCTGCAGCCGGTACATGTCGCACGCCTCGCGGGCCGCGCCATCGGGGTGGTCGTGGCCTGCCACGTGCAGAGTGCCGTGAATCACCAGTCGCATCAGTTCTTCCGAAGGTGACACACCGAGCTCGGCAGCATTTCGAATCGCGGTCTCGACCGAGATGTAGACGTCGCCCAGCAGCGTGTCGGGACCGCCCAGGGAGAAGGCGATCACGTCCGTCGCTCCTTCGCGCCCGAGCCACTCTCTGTTCAAGCTCTCGATTTCGTCGTCGCCAATGAAGGAGATCGAGCACTCGCCCTCAAGTGAGAAGCCATCGACGTCGAGCGCCGCGCGCACCGCTCGTTCGACCGCATGGCCGGTGAGCTCGACCTCCGGCCAGTCCTCGAGCCCGTTCACGTGCACGACGAGGCGACGCTCGGGAACGTTCTCGTCGGACGAGACCCGTCGGAACGGATCAGAGGGCGGCGCCACGAGACCCCGTCGGTCCCGGCACCGCGTCGGCGGGCGGTTCCTCGCCGGGGCTCACGGGCGAATCCGAAGGGCCGGGAGCAGACGAGGTCGCCTCCCTCGGTGGAGCGGATTCCGGCAGCTCCTCTCGAGCCCGAACGCCCGAAGGGTATTCGATCCTTCGGTGGTACATGCCGATCAGAATCCTGGCGAACGCGGCCTTCGACCGTTCCAGGTCGCGTAGCGTCAGGGTGCACTGGTCCAGCTGCCCCTCGTCGATCCGGGCCTGAACGATCGCGTCGATCGTGGCCTGAATGCGCTCGGGCGTGGGATCCTGCAGGACACGGGTCGCGGACTCGATCCCGTCGGCGAGCATGACGATCGCGGTCTCCCTCGATTGTGGCTTCGGACCCGGATAGGCGAAATCGGCGGGATCGACATCGCTCTCCGGGCTTTCGCTCTTCGCCTTGTCGAGGAAATAGGAGATCACGCTCGTGCCGTGGTGCTCGCAGATGAAGTCGCGGATGAAGGGAGGCAATCGGTGCTCCGACGCGATCTTCAATCCGTCACGCACGTGTTCGCGTATGATGGCGGCGCTGCGAGAGGGCGACAGGCGATCGTGCGGGTTCCGGCCCTTCGGCTGATTTTCCACGAAGTACTGCGGATTCTCCATCTTGCCGACGTCGTGGTAATAGACGCCGGCTCGGGCCAGGAGCGCGTTCGCTCCGACTGCGAGACAGGCCGCCTCGGCAAGATTCGCGACCCCGATCGAATGCGCATAGGTGCCTGGTGCCTTTCTCGACAACTCCCTCAATAGCGGTGCATTAAGATCAGAAAGCTCAAGTAATGTCTGATCTGTGCTGATTCCGGTCAACTTCTCGAGGAGCGGAATGAGCGCGCCCAGGGCCAGGAACGTGTACAATGTCGCCGCGACCAGACCCCAGGCCGTGGTCTCGGCGGAAATCCGCAGCGGTAGCGAATCGAGCAGGCCGATCGCGAATCCCGATACGGTGTAGGCCCCGGCAATCGCCGCAATCAGGGCCCAACCGTGTGTACGTTTCCGCATGCGCAGGACGCCGAGCGCCGCCGCGGCTCCCGCCACCAGCAGGACCAGCGGATAGTAGCCCGTGTTCAGCTCCGTCAATCCGGCGAGCAGCACGGCAAGTACGACCACGGCCACCAGCGCGATCAGACCATCCCAGAGGGCCGCGAGAGGAATCGCGACGAGCACGACGGGAGCCAGTTCGGGAGGGAAATCGACCCGATAGATCACGCTCGCACCCACGAGCCCGAGCGCGACGAGACCCATTACCAGCAGATAGCTCCGGGCATTTCGGTAGATCACGGGCCGGTACAACATCAGGACGACCGTGAAAAGTCCGAGCATCAGCACGCCGAACAGGAAACTCCCGATCGCCGTCCGGCGGCGGCTTTCCTGGCTTGCCAGACCTCGCTGGGACAACGCCGCGTTGTACGCGCGAAGTCGCACCAGTTCGCGCTCCGACACTCGTTCGTGCGCCGAGACGATCCGCTCGCCCTCCAGCACCGTTCCGAGCACGGTGTCGACCGCCGAGCGCGCCTGCATGCGAGCGGCCTCGCTCTCCCCGGCGTCGAAGCGGAGGCTGGGAACGGTGAAGCGGAACAGGAGATTCTGATACAGCTGAAATCCGGCGAGCGAGAGGTCGGTCGGCGCGAATGCGAGGGCCTCGTCGAGAAAATCACCCACCGTTCGCAGGGAGTCTCGCGGAATCCGCCGGTCTCCGTCCGGAGTCCTCAACAACACGACCCTCGGCGCGGGGTCGGTGACGTCCAGAATCGGGGCGACCCCCCGGGGCAGAAGCTCGGCATATGCCCGATCCAGTGAGCTCCGCAACGAATTGCGCCGTCCCGCATCGACGAGAAACGCCGCCTGCTCCGGATTGAGCCCGAATCCGAAGGCCGCGGCGACTCCTTCGGCGCCCTCGCTTCCGTTGACGGCGACGGCCGAATCGAGGGCTGCGAAGAAGCCGGAAGCGAGGTTCCGCGCCGAGTCGGCCGCCTGAGCATCCAGACTGTAGACCGGGGCTACGACCCGTTCGGCTTCGGATCTTTCGAGCGCCAGCTGCGCCGGCGGCTTGGGCACCGTGAATTCGAAGGCCGCGATCACATCCTGGTCTGCGACCGCTCCTGCGCTGAGGGAAACGGCCTCTGGAAGCGGCGAGCGGGGAAAGAGGAACGGAAGCAGAGCGGCGAAAAGAACCACGAGCAGCGCGCGCGCTCCATGGTGAGCCCAACGATCGCGCCAGCTGTCGCCGGGGCGTCGGTCCACCGCACGCACGGCGTCGCGCCACGTCTCCCGGAAGCGCGCGCTCAAGCGTCGTCTCCCACTGAACTCTGGTCGTCGTGGTCGGCGTAGGCGCGGATGATGTCCTTCACGAGCCGGTGACGCACGACGTCCGCCTCATCCAGGTAGGTGAAGGAAATCCCTTCCACATCCTTCAGCACCCTCTCGATGTCGAGCAGCCCCGATTCTTCCTTCCGCGCGAGATCGATCTGCGTCTTGTCGCCGGTGATCACGGTCTTGGAATTCAGACCCAGGCGGGTGAGGAACATCTTCATCTGGGCGGTCGTGGCGTTCTGCGCCTCATCGAGGATCAGGAACGCGTCCGAAAGTGTCCGGCCGCGCATGTAGGCAAGCGGTGCAACCTCGATGACGTGCTCCTCTATCGACTTCCGAACCCGGTCCGAGGGCATCATGTCCTCGAGCGCATCGTACAGCGGCCGAAGGTACGGATCGACCTTTTCGCGAATGTCCCCCGGAAGAAAACCGAGCGCCTCGCCGGCCTCGACCGCAGGCCGGGTGAGAATGATACGCCGCACCCGCTTGCGCATGAGTGCATCGGCGGCCATCGCCACGGCGAGGTAGGTCTTCCCCGTTCCCGCCGGTCCGATCCCGATGGAAACGTCATGATCCCGGATCGCCTGCAGGTAGTCGCGCTGCCCGGTGGACTTCGGTCGGATGATCTTGCGCGCCCCCGGCAGCGCGATCGTCGCATCGTCCCCATCGTCGGCGAGGGTCGCCGGGGCGCTTTCCGCCTCGTGGAAATATCTTCCTACATCCGCAGAGTCGAAGGGCCGCTGCAGCCGGGCGAGGCGAATCATCCGCTGCGCGACCGGCGTGCATCGTTCCACCGCTTCGATGGCGCCCGAGAGGATGAGCTCGTCACCCCGCAGGATCACCCTGCAGTCGCCGAGCCGCGCCAGCGACTTGAGATGGCTGTCGTTCACGCCAGCCAGAAGCAGCGGGTCGGCGCCTGCCGCGGGAATCCGGTGCTGAATCACCGGCGCGTCGAGAGCTTCCGTGACTTCGCGATCGGTATCGTCTCGCATGCTACCTGTCCGGGCCGGGCCGTCTCGGGACGCTCACCGGAGGCGCAGCCCGAGTTCCATGAGTTCATCGGCGGCAACAGGCGATGGAGCGCCTTCGAGGAGACCCCGTGCCGCGGTCGTCTTCGGAAACGCGATGACCTCACGGATCGAATTCGTTCCGACGAGCATCGCGACCAGACGGTCGAACCCCATCGCGAACCCCCCGTGCGGAGGCACGCCGAAGCGGAACGACTCCAGCAGGAAGCCGAACCGGGACTCGATCTCTGCCTCCTCCATGCCGAGTACCGTGAGGATGGCCCTCTGAAGATCCGGCTGGTGGCAGCGAATGCTCCCGCTGCACAACTCCGTTCCATTCAGGACCAGGTCGTATGCCCGGGATCCTACGGAGAACGGGTCGGACAGCAATCGCTCCGGATCGCTCACATCGGGCATGGTGAACGGGTGGTGGCTCGCCGTCGCGCGACCCGATTCCGGATCCGCCTCGAACAGCGGAAAATCGGTCACCCAGGTCCACCGGAATCCCTCCTCCACGGCGCCCGCCTCGCCTGCCATCGACCGTCGGAGCGCATCGAGCGCCGGGGAGGTCTCGCCGTCCGGTCCGGCGACCAACAGGACCATGTCACCCGGTTCGATCGCATGGTTCGCGGCCAGACGATCTCCCGCTTCTCCCTCCAGGAAGCGGGCGGGAGGACCTGACCACCCGGTGTCGGATCTCTTCAGCCACAACGCGCCCTTCGCTCCGTGCGACCGTGCCATTTCGTTGGCGGCGTCGAGACGAGAGCGGGATATCGATGCCCCTCCCGGTACGCGGAAGCCCCGCACCCGTCCTCCGGCTTCCCGCACACCCTCCACGATCCCGAAACCGAGCCCGGAGAGGGCCGCCGTGAAGTCCTCCAGACGCCACGCGACACGAAGATCCGGCTTGTCGGTGCCGTAGAACTCGAGCGCGTCAGCATGCGTCATCCGGGGAATCGGACAATCGAGATCCATCCCGACCGACTCGGTCAGCACCCTTACGAGCATCCGCTCGGCGGCCGCGAATACGTCATCCTCGTCCACGAACGCCATTTCGACGTCGATCTGTGTGAATTCAGGCTGCCGATCCGCACGCAGGTCTTCGTCGCGCAGACAGCGCGCGATCTGGAAATAGCGATCGAAGCCGGCCACCATCAGCAACTGCTTGTAGAGCTGCGGAGATTGCGGCAAGGCGTAGAACTCGCCCGTGTGAATCCGGCTCGGGACCAGGTAGTCCCGGGCGCCCTCGGGGGTGCGACGGGTGAGAAACGGCGTCTCGATCTCGAGAAAACCGTCGTCCGACAACGCCCGACGCGCCGCGTTGGCCGCCCGGTGGCGAACCCGGAAATTCCACTGCATCTCAGGGCGGCGTAGATCGAGAACCCGGTGACGCAGCCGCAGCTCCTCCGAGGGCAGTTCCTCTTCCGGAGGCAAGGCTACGAGTATCGGCAGCGGTGCCGCCTCCGAGACTCGTTCCATGGCATCCACTCGCAGCTCGACCTTTCCCGTATCCATTTCGGGATTCACGGCGTCGGCCGGTCGCAGCTCCACGCGGCCGCTGACCGTCAGGACATCTTCGGGGTTCAGCGTGGCGAGCTGCTCCATGACCGGTTCCGGCGTCCAGTCCGGGTTGAAAGCCAGCTGGACCAGTCCCGTCCGGTCCCGGAGATGCAGAAATACGACGCCCCCGAGATCCCGGCGCCTGTGTACCCAGCCGGCCAATCGGACCGTTCGGCCTGCCGATTCCTCACTCACCCGGCCGCAGGGCAGATCACGCCAGGCTGTGGCGCCTGGCGCCCGGCTCTGCAATTCGCTCAAATCCCCACCTTTCCAGAACACCCCGGCCGTGCATCCGGGCTGAATTCGTTTCGCGACGCGACGTTGAAGGCAGCGAATATGGCGCTGCCGGCCGGGCGGATCCAGCGGCCGCCAGCCCGATTCACCCCGCGCTGTGGAGCGCAGCGGGACCGTCTCAACCGGACTCCGCCTCGGAGAGCCGGGCGATGAACTGGTCCGGCGTCGCCGCGCGGAACAGGCGGGTCCGGACTCGCTCGTCGCGAAGCAGTTCGCTGACCGCGGCCAGTGTTCGAACGTGCTGGCCCGCTGTTCGCTCCGGCCCGGCCATCATCCAGACGAGTCGCACGGGTGCACCGTCGTGGGCTTCGAAATCGACGGGCCTCGCCGTCGTGCCCACCGCCATCGCCGGACTGGAAAGGCAGGAGCACTTCGCGTGAGGGAGGGCGACTCCATGTCCGATCCCGGTGCTCAAAAGAGCCTCCCGCCTCAGGATCGCATCGAGGACGTCGCCGGCTCGGTCCGGGACGCCGGCACCCTCCGCGAGCATCCCTGAAAGTTCACGGAGGATCTCGTCCTTCTGCGTAGAGGCAAGCGGCGTCCGGATCACCTCCGGTACGAGCCGCCCCGACAGTGTGATCTTCGGGCCGCGGGAACGAACTATGGTCTCCGACCTCCGAAGGGAGCGGGTCCTTCGCTATCTTGCTACGCGCTATCCACTCGCACCGGCGCGAAGTGGCGATCGAAGATACCGGATGCGGGCGTCGATCGCCAAGAATCGGACAACCGCCAAGGAGTCTGTCCGTGGAGTCAGAAACGTCCCCGGCCGGAGAGCCGCCGCCGATGGATCGCATCGCGCTCCTGGGACTCGAACCGGAAACGCTCAGGGCCACTCTGGCCGCGGAGCTGGAATCGCAGGGTGAACCGGGCTACCGAGTCGCGCAGGTCACACGGTGGATCGGAGAGCGTCGCGCGAGATCGTTCGAAGAGATGACGGATCTCCCGGCCGACCTCCGCGAGCGACTGGCCGCGCGATTCTCCCTGGGGGTCGCCGAGGTTGCATTCGAGGCGCGTTCGGAGGACGGCACCATCAAGCACCTCTGGCGGCTGGCGGATGGGATTCAAATCGAATCGGTCCTGATCCCGACGACCGACCGGGTGACGCTCTGCCTGTCCTCGCAGGCCGGCTGTGCGTTGGGATGCCGCTTCTGCGCGACCGGGGAGCTCGGGTTCACCCGGGTCTCGAGCGAAGCTTTCGGGCGACGACTCGGGAACGTCGTCTACATGGGAATGGGAGAGCCCTTCGCCAACTCCGGTCCCGTGTTCGAGTCCCTCACGATACTCAACCGCGGATTCCATTTCGGTGCCCGTCGCATCACCATCTCCACCGTCGGGCTCGTCCCCGGGATCCTGGAACTGGGTCAGCGCCCGGAGCCGTTCCGGCTCGCCGTATCCCTGCACGCTGCCGATTCCACGCTCAGGGCCGAACTCATGCCGGTCGAGACGCGATACCCCCTCGACGAACTCCTGAGAGCGGTCCGGGAGTATCAGGCGCGCAAGGGGCGCAGAGTATCCTTCGAGTACGCCATGATCGGAGGGGTGAACGACAGCGTGGCGCTCGCGCGTGCCCTGGTGGACAGATTGCGCGGGATCGCGAGCTACGTGAACCTGATTCCGTACAATCCGATTCCAGGTCGGGACTGGGGTCCCAGCCCGCCAGATCGAATCGACGCGTTCGTCTCGGTCCTCGAAGAGGGCGGCGTCCCCGTGGCAGTACGGACGCCGCGGGGTCGTGACATCGCCGCGGCCTGCGGGCAGCTGCGGCTGGAGCGCCAGATCACGGGAGCGGCGGATTGAGTCGCGTGCGCCAGTCCTTGCCGAGGATCACCGTGGCATCGAGATACAGCTCGGGATCGAAGCGCTCCTCCACCTCTGCCCCGCCGAGCGCAGCGGCGACGGACCCAGCGGCTCCCGGGCGACCTGAACGATCGATCACGAAGGTGCGCTCGTGGTCGTACCGGCCGGCATTGCCGTAGGTCTTCACGTCGAAGCCCGCCGCTCGGAGCGCCTCGGTCACGCGGGCCGCGGCTCCGGGATCCCCTGCCCCGTTCAATACTTCAACCCGAATCCTCCGGCGCTGGTCGTCGTCGCTGATCCCGGTCGTCCGGTTCGAAGGTTCCGCGGAAACCGGCGCTCCCCCCGGAACTTCCTCCTCGACCGTGTCATCCGGCCCTTCCATCAGGAAGGAGGCTCCGAGCGCGCCGAGCAGGAGGAGAAGACCGATCGCCAGCCCCGCGCCTGCGCGGCCGTTCACGAGGCGACCACCCGGTTCCAGAAGCGGACCGTATCCTGACGCAATGGAAGGCCTCGATCGAGTAATCGTGCAACGCGATGGCGAATCACGACCCTCACCACGCGGGCACGTTCGTCCGGCATCCGCCGGCGCAGCTCCGCGAGGTCCTCGTTCATGTAGCCCCGTCCGGGCTCGAGGAAATCCGCCACATAGAGGCATTCTCCGAGCGCCTCGAACCGGGTGTGCCCGGTGGAGTGGTGGGCGATCGCGAGCAGAAGCTCCTCATCCCGAACACCCTCCTCTCGAAGTCGGGCCGCGCACGCGGGGGCATGCAGCAGCGAATCCGGCCATCCGGGTTCGACGAGCGGCCGCAGAGCCTCGATCGGAGCATCTTTCAAGGCATCGTGAAGGTGACCGGCCGCCGCCCAGCGAACCCGGTCCGCCTCCGGCAGTCCGAGCTGCTCGGACCAGAGCGTCATCAACTCCGCGACACGCGCCGCGTGGGCTCTTCGTCCGGGCCGGCAGGCCGCCCACTCGGGCAGTGTGCTCCTCCGTCCGGCAGCTTCCAGGAGTGGATGTAGCTTCAGTGGCACCTTCGAGCCGTCTCCTCGAGCTGGATGGAAGTTGTTCCGTTTCCCGGCGTGGCAGAATATAGGTGCTGTCAGTTCGAGGGAAACTCGGTGGACACGCCATGGGGCGGGCACCGGAGAGAATTCACGGAGGCCGGATGCCGATCCGTTACGATGCCGTGCTGGTGCGGGCCCTGGCTACCGAATTGACCCGACGGTTGTCCCGTCACCGACTCGAAGAACTTCATTTCGACCGCGAAGAACGGCGTGTCCGCCTGGTGCTCGCGGAGGGCGAAGAATTCGTCTGGCTTCTTCACCCGGCCTCCGGCTACCTGCTTCGACACCGCAAGGAGGTATCGAAAGGGAGGCGGAAGGGACGAAGCCGGGGGATTCTGCCGGGTGCGAGAGAGCTTGGCGAGGTGACGGCCGGATCCGACGAACGTCGTCTCGTTTTCGATCTCGGCGGGGAGTCGCTGGTCGTCGAGCTGCACACCAATCAGTGGAACGCACTGTTTCTCGCCGGTGATTCGATTCGACAGGTCCTCTGGCCCCGCCGGGCCGGCGGCCGCCCCCTGTTCTCGAACGCCCCCTACACTCCGCCGGGAGGAGCCCGGAAGTGGTCCGATGCGCCTCCGTCCGCGTCAGAATGGTCGGCCTGGTGGAATTCTCACGCCGAGCCGGTCCGCGAAGCCGTCCTTGTCCGCGAAATCGCCTGGACCAGCCGGTTGAACGCCGGATTTCTGCTCTCGTCGGCCCCGTCTGCGGACTCGGTGCTTGCCCGGCTTCTCGAGCTTCATCCGGGTGCTTCCTCGGAGCCCCCCGGGACCGGCACCTCCCCGGACTCTCCCGCATCGCGAAGCTGGCTGCTGCAGCGAGCTGCGGGCTTGCAGCCGTATCCGCTCTCGCTCGAGGAGGAAGAATCGGTGCCGACGCGGTCCCTTCTCGCGGCAATGCGTGTATCCGCGGAGGATCAAGGTCTTCCGGAGATCGAACGGATCGGGTCTTCCAGGGTCGACACCTCCGGGGCGCCGCCACTTCGGAGAGGCGAAGGGGCATCGGACCGGGAGGAGGTGGACCGGTTGGAGATGGCCCTGCGACGCAGGCTTCTCCGCGCGCGGAAGCGTACGGCGGCGTTGCGCCGGCAGTTGCAGGAGGGAGAGGGATCCGCCGAGCTCAGGGCAGCGGGACAACTGCTGCTGGCTCGCAAGAGCGAAGTGCCCAGAGGCTCGGGTTCCGTGCGTCTGCCCGGATTCGATGGCCGCGAGCGGGCGATCGTGCTCGACCCGGCGCTGGATGCCATCCAGAATGCCGAGCGTTACTTCGACCGCGCACGTCGACGGGCCCGCGCGGAACGCGAGCTTCCCGCCCGGGTCGAGGAGGCCCGGGTGCGAGAGGCGGAACTCTCGGCGGCCCTCGAGGATCTCGCAACCGAAGGAGCGAGCGAGAGATTGTGGCGGCAGGCCGGCGGACGACTTGCCGGACCGGGCGCCGCGGGGCATCGAGGAAGCGAGCAGGAGCCGGCGCGGCTTCCCTACCGGCGACTTCGATCCGACGGTGGGCTGGAGATCCGGGTCGGCCGGTCTGCGCGCGGCAACGACGACCTCACTTTCCGTCACTCGGCGCCCGACGACATCTGGCTTCACGCTCGTCAGGCACCGGGGGCGCACGTGATTCTTCGCTGGGGAGATAGGGAGCAGAATCCGCCCGACAGAGAGATCCTGGCAGCGGCCCTCGTGGCGGCCGAGTACAGCGACGCCCGCTTCAGTGGACTCGTTCCGGTGGACTGGACCCGCCGAAAGTACGTCCGCAAGCCTCGGAAATCGGCCCCCGGGTCGGTGATCCCGGATCGAATCCGGACGATCTTCGTCGAGCCGGACCCGGCGAGAGTCCGGGCGATGATGGAAGCGGGCCTGGACGCTCCCTGACGCCCGGGCCCGATCGCACTATTCCGCGGCCGCCCCCTGCGGCTTGCGGGGCACCATCCCGTCCCGGTTGGCCAGGTGCCACGCGGTGGCCGCCACGACCACCGCCGCCTGGCGCAGGTCGTCCATCATCAGCCTCTCGTAGGTATCGGCCGCCGTGTGGTGGGTCCGGCTGCCATACTCGATCGGGTCCTGAATGAAGTTGAAGCCGGGGATCCCGACTGCATCGAAAGCCAGGTGATCGGTTCCCCCGGTATTTCCGTGCTTGACAGCGACGACACCCAAGTCACGGAACGGCCAGAGGATCTGCTCGAAGATCGGTATCGCCTGATCGTTCGACTGGTCCCAGATCCCGCGGATCTTCCCGGTGCCGTTGTCCACGTTCAGGTATGCGGAGATCTTCGCGTGCAGCTCCGGGTGCGCCTCCACCCACCCGCGTGAGCCGAGAAGACCCTGCTCCTCCCCGCCCCAGAGCGCTATGCGAATCGTCCGGCGCGGCGTTTCACCCAGCGATGCGAGGATCCGCATCGCCTCCATCATCACCAGCGAGCCGGCAGCGTTGTCGGTTCCGCCGGTTCCGTAGTGCCAGGAGTCGAGGTGACCGCCGATCATCACGTACTCATCGGCGAGGTCTCCACCCGGCAGGTCGGCGAGCGTGTTGTAGCCTTGGAGGTCATCCTCGAAGAACTCGTTCTGCACCGATACCTCGAGTTCGACGGGCGTACCGCCGCTCACCAGTCGGTGCATCTGCGCATAGTGCTCCTGGGATACCACCAGCGTGGGGCCTGGAATCGGGTTGGCCGGATCGCGACCCGCCATGTCCCCCCCTCCGCGCACCAGCTGGTAGGGCCGCGAGGAAGGGAGCAGCCGAACGGCCACTCCCGCGTCCGCGAGCGCGGCAGATACCCGCTGCGCCTTCTCACGCCGCGCACGCCACTCGGCCATCCGCTTCTGCCGCTCCTCCGGCGTCATCCGCGGCAGGTCCGGTTCGTCGTCCCGAGGCTCGAGCAGTTCATCGAGCGGCGTGCGGAGCGGGTCGGGCTCGAAATCCGGGCCGGTGACGTTCGGCTCGGTTGCCAGTACGAACGCCCCGGCCAGGCTGCTTTTCGTCGCTTCGATCTGTGCGAGCAGCTCGTCGGGATCATCGACGGAAAAGGCGATCACCGGTCCGCGTACGGTTCCGTCGGTGCTTCCCGTCCAGGCCATCGCACGCGCCGTCAGCGGCTGCGGATAGGGAGTGACCATGCGTCCGGCGAAGGAGATCTCGCGCCACCCCCTGCCGAACTCCCCCCACGGCTCGACCGTCACGCCCGAAAGACCCCATTCGCGCAACTTCGCGGCGGTCCATTCGTTGGCTTGCCGCATGCCCGGCGAACCGGTCAGCCGGGGGCCGATGACGTCTGTGAGATGGTGCCCGAGGGCCTCGATCTGCGAGTTGTCGAGCCCCTCGGCCCGAATCCGACTCACATCGTCGAGGTCCACCGCTTCGCTCGCGACCTGGGCGACCCCGCACGGCGCCGACAGCAGCAGCGTCGCGATCACGATTGTGGCCACATTCCGCGCTTGATGTCCGCTTCGAGCTCTCATACCACTCCGCCTCCTCCGTGAGGATGGTTCGTCCCGGATCATCCGCCCGCACCAGGACGACGCCGAAAGATCAAATCAGCGCACCAGGATCAGGCGACCGGTGCGCCGCTCGCCGTCGAGTGTGACCACGTACATGTAGACGCCGGCGGCGGCCGGCGCGCCTTCCTCTAGCCGCCCATCCCACGACAGTTCCGAAGCGCCTCCGATCGCAGCGAGATTCTGCTGCTGTCGGTACAGTCGACGCCCCGCGATGTCGAACACCTCAAGCGTCAGAGACGCGCCACTTTCCACCGCCTTCGCCGGCACCCGGACAGGGAACCGGATCGTCCCCTCCCCTACCGAAAGCGGATTCGGATAGGGAGGCTCGACTTCGAACTCGTCACCGCCTCCGGACGGCGGCTCGATCGGATCCGCTCTCAGCTCTTCGAGTCGGGACGCCGCGCCGTCCTCGTCGTCCGCCGCGAGCAACCAGAAACGGACTGCAATCTCGCTGCCGGCGGGAATTGTCACCGACTCCAGACCGAGGAGCGCCGCGCGGTCCGTGGCCGTGGCAGCCCCCGGAAGTCCGGAATCGGAGCCGCCCTGCAGGAGGAAGCTCTTCGTTGCGTCCGTGAACTCATCCCACAGTACGCCGCTCTGCGCTGCATAGAATCCCCCGGGGGACGGCAGTCCGAGCGGGACGTCGGCCCTCGCGAGCACCTCCCCGTCGCCCGCAAGGACTGCCAGCGGCCCTTCACCGGCCCTCGATTCGGCCACCAGCGCCCGAAGCCGAGTGGACCAGCGGATGGTCTCTCCCCCTTCGAGATCCCAGTCGGCGAACAGCCCCGGGACCACGCCCGAAAGGGCAACGCTCGATCGGTTCGAGATCCACGCGGTCACCGCCAGTGCTCCGACCCCTCCGGTATCTGTCGCCTCCAGGCTGGACCGTACTTCGAGCTGAAGTGGCGCCAGGGCATTGAAGTCGTCGAATCGGATCTGCGCGCGCGCCGGCTCCACGGCAGTGAGCACCCGCTGCGGAGCCCAGTCGGTGTCCACCGAGGGAGGGCGGTCCTTCTGGTCGGAACGCCCGATGGTGGTGACGTAGAACCCGTCGGACACCCGTCCTTCGGCCGCGATGCCCAGTGCTCCTGCCGTGAGGAGCTCGACCTCCCGCCACTCGAAGCCCGGGATCGCCGCCACCCTTCCGAACCGGCCGAAATCGTTGGCACCGGCTCGCAGGTCGCCAGCCTCCAACACGAAGCCGCCGAATAGGTCGGGAGGCGCGAGCAGCAGCAGCCGACTGAGTACAGGAGAGAGGTCGTCGGAAAGGATGGTGGCCCGAACCCTGGTTACCCCGTCGAAGGAGTCGGCGGGCACATCGACCAGCAGGGAACTTCCTCCCGCGATTACCGGGAGAGTTCCCTCGACGCGTGGCAGG
>JARRPS010000041.1:0-10589 GCA_037382625.1 Gemmatimonadota bacterium
TACGACAGGGACGAGCAGCGGGCGGGTGTCCGCCTGATCATGGATGCTCGAGTTCCGATCGAGGGTCGGCACGTCCTGGTGGTGGAGGACATCCTCGACACGGGCGGCACCCTGGCGTATCTGCTCGATCTTCTCGCCGCGAGGCGGCCGGCTTCACTTCGGAGCTGCGTGCTGGTGCGGAAACCGGAACAGACGAAACGGGTGATCGCAGACTACATCGGATTCGATATCCCCGATGAGTGGGTCGTCGGGTACGGTCTCGATTACGACAACAGGTTCCGCGCCCTTCCTTTCATCGGAATCGTGAGCCCGGATGCCCTGGACTGACGGAATCACTCCGGCGCTCCGAGAGATCCGGATCCCTGATGCAACGCCGGGCCTGGCACCGAATCTCGCTCTTCCGGGACTATCTGTCTCGCCAGATGGGCACGGTTTCTCCGAAGATTTGCACGAAACGACGCAAAATGTTGTTCAACATATACTTACGCGATGGACCGATGTCGGGCCGATCTGGCACAGAAGATGCACCTACCCCGTGGGCTCTCGCCGGTCCGTTCCGGCGAGCGGCCGACGATGGGACGAAAGAACACACCCCGTGACTCCGGTGGTGGAAGAGCGGGATACGAGGGACGAGATATGACAACGAACTCTGCGGCGACGGACACGGTGACCGACGAGCGTCGAACGGACCGTGATGTCGAGGTGATCCGCGATCGCATGCAAACCGTCGAGATCGTCTCCGACTCGGGAGAGGGCGCGCAGAAGTGCGGCCAGATCTTTGGCGCGGTCAGCGCGAAGATGGGCAACGGGGTGTGGACGGTCGAGATCATTCCGGCCGAAATCCAGCCACCCGCCCGCAGCCCTGCCGGAGCCAGTGGGAACCGGATCCGGATCGGGACCGATGAAGTGACCAACTGGGGCGACCGCACGAACGTCTGCGTGGCGTTCAACGAGCAGGTTCTCATGGCCCGGCATCGCCTGGATGCGATCGAGCCCGGAGCTCTGATTCTCGTCGAGAACATGTGGAAGGACCATCGGGACGAGGAGATTCAGGCCGAGTGGCGGGCGGCGATGGAGGAGCTGGAGGGCCACGGGTACCGGATCATCGAAGTGCCGATGGAGGAGAGGTGCCTCACCGTCGTGGACGATGCCCGCAAGGGCAAGAACATGTTCGCGCTCGGTATGCTCGCCTGGATCTTCGACCGGGATCTCGACCTGACCCGCGATCAGATCGCGCACGCCTTCCGGAAGAAGTCGGAAGAAGTGTACGAGAAGAACGTGACGCTGCTCGAGCTCGGATACGCATGGGCGGCCGAGAACCTGGATGTCCGGATCTTCGTTCCACCCGGCCTGGGGGACGAAGACATGGTCGTGATGAACGGCAACCAGGCGGTCGCCTTCGGGGCCGTCGCGGCGGGTATGGAGCTCGCCGCGATGTACCCGATCACGCCGGCGACGTCGGTGTCCCACCAGCTCGGCGAGATCTTTCACAAGTTCGGCGGCATCGTCCACCAGGCCGAGGACGAGATCGCCGCGGCCGGAGTGGCGATCGGCGCGAGTTACTCGGGCAAGGTCGCGTTCACGATCACTTCCGGTCCGGGGCTCGCCCTGAAGACGGAGTTCCTCGGGCTCGCGATCATGTCGGAGATCCCGCTCGTGGTCGTGGATGTCCAGCGAGGCGGTCCCTCGACCGGCCTCCCGACGAAGGTGGAGCAGTCGGATCTCCTCGCGACGATCTTTGGACAGCCGGGCGACGCCCCGCACGTAGTGATGGCCGCAGCGACGATCGAAGAATGCTTCCATTCGATGGTCACCGCGCGGCGGATTGCCGAGACCTTCCGCACCGTCGTCATCGTGCTCTCCGACGCCAATCTGGCCACCGGTGTCCAGCCGTTCCGGCGACCGATGCTCGACTCGGCGTGGATGGGGTCGCGGCCCGACATGAGCCCGGTCCCGGAGGGCAAGCCGCCCTATGACTGGGACGAGAAGACGGGCCTCTCCCAGCGGTTCATCCCCGGACAGCCCGGAGGCATGCATACGCTGACCGGCCTGGCACACGACGAGGACAGCCACGTCGCATACGCCTCCGACATCAACCAGAAGAGCTCGGCGATGCGGAGTCGGAAGCTCGCGGTGCTGCACAGCACGCTGCAGCCACCGAAGGTCAACGGCGCCGAGTCCGGGGATCTCCTGGTGGTCGGCTGGGGCTCGACGAAGGGTGCGATCGAAGAGGCCGTGGAGACCGCGCGCGAGCAGGGGATCGCCGTTTCTTCGCTCCATCTGCGCTTCCTGTCGCCGCTGGAGCCCGGGCTGAAGGAGATTTTTCAGCGATTCCGAAAGGTCATGACGGTGGAGATCAACTACAGCGACGATCCCGACGATCCGTTCATCACGGATGAGAATCGCCGCCGCGGTCAGCTCGCCCACCTGCTCAGGGCCAGTACGCTGGTGGACGTCGACTGCTGGACGCGCGTTCTGGGAGAGCCGCTCCGGCCTGGCGTGATCCTGGATGTCATTCGATCGAATATCCCGAAGGGGGGTGCGGCGTGAGCGGGCATAGCTGTTCTCTTCTCTTTCCGGTCGAGGAAGAGCACGAGTACTCGATGGCCGATTACGAGGGCGCGAAGGCCCGCTGGTGCCCGGGTTGCGGGGATCACTCGGTTCTCACGGCCACGCAGCGCCTGCTGGCCGCCGAACAGCTCAAGCCCGAAGAGACGGTGTTCGTCTCGGGCATCGGCTGCTCGAGCCGTTTTCCGCACTACGTGAGCTCATACGGCTTTCACGGGATCCACGGTCGGGCGCTTCCGGTCGCAACCGGAATCAAGCTGCACCGACCGGACCTGCGCGTGTTCGTGGTGATGGGGGACGGGGACTGCACCTCGATCGGCGCGGCGCACTGGCTTCACGCCACCCGCTACAACGTGGACATGGTCGCCCTGATGCTGGACAACAACATTTACGGGTTGACCAAGATGCAGACTTCGCCGACGACTCCGGAGGGCTACCGCAGCAATACTCAGCCCCTCGGCAGCTACCTGCCGGCACTGAATCCGATCGAGGCGACACTCGGCGTGACCAACGCTTCGTTCGTGGCGCAGACCGCCGAGTGGATGCCGGCGCACCTGTACGCGACTCTCGAAGCCGCTTACAAGCACAACGGGTTCGCGTTCGTCCGCATCCTGCAGCGCTGCCCCGTGTTCACCGGCGACATTTACCAGGACGCGGTGCGCAATCCGGAGATGATCGAGATGCTCGAGCACCCCGACGGCGTCGAGGTGCCCGACCTGCACCAGATCTACCAGAACATCGTCCGGCACGACCCCCGCAACATGGATGCGGCTCGGGAGCTGGCCGAGAAGACGGACCGGCTGCGCGTGGGCGTCTTCTTCCGCGATGAAAGCCGTCCGCGGTACGAGGAGACCCGTCACCTCCCGCTCCACACGACCGACGAGAAGATCGGAATCCTGAACGAAGAGCTCGATAAATATGCCGTCTGAAGAGACCACCCGGGAAGCGCTGGCCGCGGTCGCGGCGGCGCGGGATGACTATCGCTCGGCGCTCGTGGGAACCGCGGATCAGCTCCGGGGCCTGCTGCTCGCCCAGTCGGGAAACGGTGATGAGAATCTCGACCGTGCCGCGTCGGAGCTCGGCAGCTTCGCCGCCGGTCACATCGACGTCGAACGATTCGCCTCCCTGTTCCAGGCCGATCGGTCGCTGGACGAGGCGAGCCGGGCGCACCTCGAGCGCGCTGCGGACACCCTCGAATCGCTCGCGGCCGCGGAAGACGATCTGTTCGTGATCGATCTTCCTGCCGGCGAAGACCTGCGGGAGACCGTGATCCGCGCCCTCGGAGAGTCGGGGCGTGCGTTCGGGGCTGCACGCACGGCGGAGCTGGCCCGGACCGGTCGATTCAAGGACGAGGATCACCGCCGATGGATCGACCGCTTCCCACCGGACTCGTGGAGCGATCGGGAGCGGGAGATCGCTCCTCCGCTGATCGTCCGGCTCCGTGGCGAGGATCTGCGTGCCGGCGGCCTGGCGAATCTGCTCGACGGTTCGCAGAAGATCGTGCTCATCGTCGACGGGAAAGCGCCCCCGGCAGCCCTGGTTCGCTGCATTACACCGGGGGTGCACGTGCTCCAGACATCGGATCCGTCGGCGCTCGCCCGGATCGCGAAGACGGAGGGCCCCGCGATAGCCGCCCTCGTCCCGGAAGACGCGGCTCGGTTCGAACATCGACCGGGCGCCGGCGGTACGGCAGGACTGCGGCTGACAGTCGAGTTTCTGCCGGAGGCCGAGCCGAAACGGGCGATCGGACGAATCAGCGTCTTCCAGCAGAACGAGGAGCTTCGCCAGCTGCGGGTGCTCGCGGGCGCCACGCCGGCGATCGAAGGCCCGGGTGCATCTGCGCTGGCAGAATCAGCCGGGGCGACCGACGCGGACGTGCTCGCCGCCTGGATCCTCCGACAGGGAGGCCAGGGAGCCGCATGACGGCGCAGGCGATCTTCGGCTCCGTCGCGATCCTCGGAGGTGTCGGACTGACCTTCGGGACGCTGATCGCGCTCGCGAATCGGAAGCTCCGAGTCTGGGAAGATCCGCGGATCGAATCGGTCACGGACATCCTTCCCGGTGCGAACTGCGGCGCCTGCGGCTTCGCCGGCTGCCGGGCGTTCGCCGAGGCGGCGGTCGAGGGAACGGTGGCTCCCGCCGGATGCACCGTAATGGGCGAGAGCGAACTGGAGGACGTTGCCGCGCTCCTCGGCGTGGATGCGGGCGAGGCGGTGAAGCGTGTCGCACGGCTGCTCTGCGCCGGAGGCTCGGACGTGGCGCCGAAGAAGGCGATCTACGACGGCCTGGAGAGCTGCGCCGCCGCCGTAGCGGTGAGCGGCGGTGGGAAGGCCTGTCCCTGGGGCTGCATCGGTCTGGCGGACTGTGCCGTATCTTGTGACTTCGATGCGATCCGGATGAATGCGTCCGACCTGCCGGAGGTCGACATCGACCTGTGCACCGCCTGCGGTGACTGCGTCGATGCCTGCCCCCTGGACCTCTTCGTCCTCATGCCGCTCGATCACAAGTTGATCGTGCAATGCAAGAACCTTCTCGATGGCGAAGCCGCCACCGACCTCTGCGCGGTCGCCTGCAACGCCTGCGGGCGTTGTGCGGCCGATGCGCCGGGCGTAGTGGAGATGAAGCATGGCCTCGCCGTCGTCGACTATGAAGCGATCGATCGGGCCGGCCCCGAAGCGGCTGCGCGCTGTCCCACCGGAGCGATCCGGTGGGTCGAAGGCGCGCAGGAGCTTCAGCCGGAGCCCGTCCTGTCAGGGAGTGTGACGTGATGATCAAGCGGAAGAAGTCGGAACCGGCAACCGTAGACGTGCGGTATCCGGGCGTGCAGACCGCGATGGACGGCAGCGCCGCCGTCGTGGAGATGGAAACGGCCGGCAGCGAAGCCGCCGGCGCGTATCCGATCACACCCTCGACGCAGATGGGAGAGGGCTGGGCCGCGGCGAAGGCTGCCGGGAAGTTCAACGTCAACGGACGCCCGCTGCTCTTCTTCGAGCCCGAGGGCGAGCATGCGGCCGCCGGTGTCACGGCCGGGATGAGCATGACCGGCCTCCGGGCGACGAATTTCTCCAGCGGCCAGGGCATCGCCTACATGCACGAGTCGCTCTACGCGGCCGTCGGTAAGCGGCTGACCTACGTGCTGAACGTGGCGGCGCGGGCGATGACGAAGCACGCGCTCAACGTGCACGCGGGACACGACGACTATCACGCCGTGGACGACACCGGGTTCTTTCAGCTCTTCGCGAAGGACGTTCAGGGCATCGCCGACCTGAATCTGATCGCGCATCGGATCGCCGAGCTGGCGCTCAATCCCGGACTCGTGGCCCAGGATGGCTTCCTGACCAGCCACGTCATCGAGACGCTCCGCCTGCCGGAGCGGGAGCTGATCCGCGAGTACCTGGGCGACCCGGCCGACATCATCGAGTCTCCGACACCGGCGCAGCGTCTCACCTTCGGAGAGACACGGCGACGGATTCCCGAGATGTTCGACCTGGACTATCCCGCACTGATCGGGTCGGTCCAGAACCAGGACAGCTACATGCAGGGCGTAGCGGCACAGCGCCCCTTCTACTTCGATCACGTCGAGGCGCTGGCGGATCAGGCGATGCGCGAGTTCGCCGAGCTGACCGGACGTCGATACGAGCGGGCGCAGGGCTATCGTCTCGACGATGCGGACTGGGTTCTGGCGGGACAGGGATCCGTCGTCTCCAACGCCGAGGCCGTGGCCGATTACCTGCGCGACGAGCGCGGGCTGAAAGTCGGCGTCCTCGACATCACCATGTTCCGCCCCTTCCCGACCGACCGGATCGCGACGCTGCTCCGGGGGAAGAAGGGCGTCACGGTTCTCGAGCGGACCGATCAGCCGCTGGCGGTAGACAACCCGCTGCTGCGGGAGATCCGCGCCGCGATGGCGAAGGCGATGGAGAACGGTAGGGCGAAGGGGGATCGGGTTCCTCACCCGCGCGTACCGGCCATCGGGTCCGACGAGTTCCCGGAGTTCTATTCGGCCGGGTTCGGGTTCGGCAGCCGCGACCTGCAGCCCGCAGATCTGGTGCTCGCCGTGCAGAACATGCTGCCCGAGGGCGAGGGGCGCAGGTTCTACTATCTCGGCATCGACTTCGTGCGAGAGGGCACGCAGTTGCCGAAGCTCGAGATCTGGCAGGAGAAGCTGCTGGACGAATATCCCGAGATCGCCTCCGAGGCGCTGGTGCCCACGGAGGAGATCAACCTGCTGCCGAAGGATGCGATCTCGATCCGTATCCATTCGGTGGGCGGCTGGGGTGCGATCACGATGGGCAAGAACGTGGTGCTGACCGCGAACGAATTGTGCGGCTACCACGTCAAGGCGAACCCCAAGTACGGTTCGGAGAAGAAGGGCCAGCCGACGACTTTCTACGGGATCCTCTCGCATGAGCCGGTCCGGCTCAACGGCGAGCTCAAGAACGTCAACGTCGTGCTCTCGCCCGACCCGAACGTGTTTCTGAACTCGAATCCGCTCGCCGGTCTCGCGGAGGGCGGCGTCTTCGTCATCCAGAGCGAGAAGAATGCCGAGGATCTCTGGGCGTCCTTCCCGCCCGCGGCTCGCCAGCTCATCCGGGAGCGCGGAATCCGGGTTTACGGACTCGACGCGTTCAAGATCGCCTCGGAGGAGGCTTCCGATCCCGAGCTCCGCTACCGGATGCAGGGAACGGCGTTCCTGGGCGCCTTCTTCAAGGTCTCTCCCGTCATGGAGCGGGAGGGCCTGGACGAGGAGAGCCTGTTCGATGGCATCCGGGCGCAGATCGAGAAGAAATTCGGTCACCTGGGCGAGCGGGTCGTGGAGGACAACGTCCGGACGATCCGACGAGGCTTCGACGAGCTGTACGAGGTCGAGGCGCACGCGGATGCGACGGCGGGCAGCGAAGTCATGGCAGAAGCGGCCGTGGGCGCGATTCCCACCCTGCTCGACCACCCGAACCAGATGCCGGGGATCGGGAACCAGGGACGCTTCTGGGAGCAGGTCTGCTCTCTGTGCGGCATCGACCAGGATGTGATCGCGGATCCGTTCGCCGCCATCAGCGCCATCCCCGCCGCCACGAGCACCGTGCGCGACATGTCGGACATCCGCTTCGAGGTGCCCGACTTCATCGCCTCGAAATGCACCGGCTGCGCCCAGTGCTGGACCCAGTGCCCGGACGCCGCCATTCCCGGTGTCGTGAGCACGGTGGAAGACGTGATCACGACCGGAATCCGGACGGCGCAGAACGGCGAGCCCCTGAATCTCATTCAGTCCGTTTCGGGCAATCTCGCCCGGGAGGCCCGGAAAGTCCTGAAGGCGGTTCCGTTCACCACCTTCGGCGATACGCTGACCGTGGCCTACGGGAACCTCGCCGACAAGCTGCCGTGGGACGCGGAGCGGAAGAAGTCGCTCGATCGTGAGTTCGCGGCTGTCTACTCGGTGCTCGCGGAGTTCCCCCTCGCGAAGACGGTTCCCTTCTTCGACGTCCCCGAGGGCAAGGAGAAGGGCGCCGGCGGCCTGCTGTCGATCACCGTGAACCCCGAGGCGTGCAAGGGCTGCAACATCTGCGTCGACGTCTGCGCCGACGGCGCGCTGGTCACGAAGCACCAGACCGACGAGATCCTCGAGCAGCTGCGACGCAACTGGGTCACCTGGGAGAATCTCCCCGACACGCAGGATCGGTACATCAACGTCCGGAGCATCGAGGAAGGGATCGGAGTGCTGCCCTCCCTGCTGCTCAAGAAGGAAAACTACCGGACGATGGCAGGCGGCGATGGGGCCTGCATGGGCTGCGGCGAGAAGACCGCCGTGCACCTCGTCGTTTCCGCGGTCGAGTCGCTGATGCAGCCGCGCGTCGAGAAGTTCGTAGGCGAACTGGACGAGCTGATCGGGTCGCTGGACCGGAAGGGACGCGACCTGCTGTCGGCCGATGCCGACCTCGACCTGGCCGCTGCGGCGCAGGACGAGGCGACGGTCCCGCTCGACTCTGCGAAGCACGCCGAGCTCAGCCGCATCGTTTCGGCGAAGAAGGCGCTCGAAGATCTGCGGTGGCGGTACGTCGAGGGGCCCGGAGGCCAGGGTCGTGCGAACATGGGGATCAGCAACAGCACCGGCTGTTCCTCCGTCTGGGCTTCGACCTATCCGTACAATCCGTATCCCTACCCGTGGGTGAACCACCTCTTCCAGGACGCTCCCTCGGTGGCGATCGGGATCTTCGAAGGGCACATGCGGAAGATGGCGGATGCCTTTCGCAGCGTCCGCCGGGCCCGGCTGCTCGCATCCGGCGAGTACGATGAGCCCGTCCACGAGCCCGAGCTGGCCATGCTGGACTGGCAGTCGTTCACGGATGCCGAGTTCGATCTGTGCCCGCCGATCACGGCGATCGGCGGTGACGGAGCGATGCTCGACATCGGGTTCCAGAATCTCTCCCGGCTTCTGGCCTCCGGGAAGCCGATCCGGGTGATCGTGCTCGACACGCAGGTCTATTCGAACACGGGGGGACAGGCCTGCACGAGCGGGTTCACCGGCCAGGTATCCGACATGGCGGCCTACGGGAAAGCGCAGCACGGCAAGGAAGAGACGAGGAAGGAGCTGTCGCTCATCGCGATCGCCCACCGCGGAGCCTTCGTGCTGCAGTCGTCCCAGGCCTCTGCTTCACACATGATCGGCGGCGTGATCCGCGGTCTGCAGAGCCCCCGTCCCACGGTGTTCAACATCTACACGCCCTGCCCCGTGGAGCACGGGCTCGCGGACGAGTGGGCGCCCAACGCGGCGCGGTTCGCGCTCGAGAGCCGGGCCTTCCCCTTCCTGATCTACGATCCGGACTCCGGCCCGACGATCGCGGACTGCCTGGATCTCTCCGGCAACCCGTCGGTGGAAGAGACATGGCCGACGTACGACCTCGAGTACGTGGATGACGAGGGCGAGGAGCAGGTCATGGAGCTTCCCGTCACTACGGCCGACTGGGCGGCGACGGAGGGCCGTTTCAAGAAGCACTTCAAGCCGATTCCGAGGGACGACTGGGATGACGAATCCCAGGTCCTTTTCCACGAGTTCGTGGCGATGTCCTCCGAGGAGCGCCTCGGCCGGACACCGTTCATCTGGACGATCAACGACGGCAGGAAGCTGAACCGGCTCGCGTGCTCGCTGGAGATCGTGGCGCTCGCCGAAGATCGTCTGCTCTTCTGGGCACAGCTCAAGGAGCTGGCCGGGCTCCAGGTTCCGGAGTCCGTCAAGGAATCGATCGCCACGGAGATGGAGGAGCAGTTCGAAGCGCGGGTCGCGGAGATGCGGGCCGAGTACGAGCGGCAGATCGCGGAGCTTCAGACAAGCCTCCCGCAGATCGTGGCGCGTCGCCTGGCGGAGGGCCTGCTGCAGTCGGGCAACGGGCAGCTGACCGTTTCCGAGCTGTTGGGTCGCGCCCGGTCGGAGCCCGACCTGAAGCCGATCACGGCCGACGCGGTGGCCGGGGCGGCGAGCTTCTCCGGCGCGACGGCCCCCGTCACCGACGCCGGATCCGCGGCTCCGGGCGAAGACGTCACCGCCACCGCGACCGCCGGCACGGCCACGGTTACGGACGATGCGCCGGCCGATATCGCCGCGGAACCCGTTTCCGTGGAGGACGATGACGACGACGCGCTCGTCATGGAGCCGTACATCGAGACGCCCCGATGCACCTCCTGTGACGAGTGCATCAGGATCAACAAGAAGATGTTCGCCTACAACGACGCGAAGCAGGCCTACATCAAGGACCCGAAGGCCGGCACCTTCGCCGAGCTCGTCCAGGCGGCCGAGAAGTGCACGGCGGAGATCATTCACCCGGGCACGCCGCTGAACCCGAAGGAGAAGGACCTGGAGAAGTGGATCGAGCGCGCGAAGCCGTTCAACTGAGGCCCGCGTGACCAGAGACCACGGCTGACGGGGAACAGATGCTCAGCGACCTGCTTCGATCCGACACCTTCCGGCACGGAGTGCATCCGCCGGAACGGAAGTCCTATACCGAATCCGTCCGGATCCGGCGCATGCC
>JARRPS010000042.1:0-12377 GCA_037382625.1 Gemmatimonadota bacterium
CAATCGCAGATCCGACGGAGTGGGGGCGGTTGAAGCGGGATGGCATGCGCGCGGGTCTGTTCGCGGCGGTGATGACCGCAGCGACGGCGGGATGCGTCTACTTCAATGCGATGTACGATGCCGGACAGGCGTACGACGCCGGAATGGAGGCGATGCAGGAGGAGCGGGACCAGCTGGCCCGGCAGCAGTTCGACAGCGTCATCGCCAAGACGGGACGCATCGTCGGCAATCACCCGAGCAGCAAGTACGCTGACGATGCGGCATTCCTGAAAACCCGCGCGGAGCTTCACAACAAGCTCTGGGAGTCGGCGTTCAATTCGGCGGACTACGCGCGGCAGCTCTCGAGTCGGGCGCGTGATTCAGCGCTCGCTGCCGGCCTGAAGGGAATCGCGGCCGTCCAGCTCGAGCGGCCGTTGCTCGGGGACTCCCTGCTCACGTCGGCGCTGACAGCGGAGCTCGCGGCAGACGACCGTGCGAACATCCTCTTTCACAGAGGACTCGCACGGCTCCAGCTCGATCGTCCGGCGGAAGCGGCGTCCGATCTCGAAGATGCCGCGCGGCAGATCAACCTGACCCGGGAAGCACGCCTCGACCTGGCTCGTGCGCTCCTGCAGATCGGGGACTACGAGAGGTCCGTCGAGGTTACCGCTGAGCTTCTCCGCATGGACGAATTCGGCCAGCTTTCCGAGGCGGGGCTCGCTCAGGTGGACACCCTGGCGCAGCTGGTACCGGACCGACTGGACTCCAGCCTTGAAATGCTGCTTCAGGAGGAAGGGATGCGCCCAGCACGACGCTCCCTCCTTCAACTGCTCCGGGGGCGCGCTCTCGAAAGTCTCGCCGACTACGAGGCGGCGCTGGCGGTCCTCGACAGTTCGTCCGATGCGGGCGCAACGAGTCGCTGGTCCCCGCAGGCCAGCCTTCTCGCGGCGCAGATCCGGCTGCGCACTGCGACCGATCCCGAACAGGTTTCGGGAACGGTTCTCGATCTGGAGCGCGCCGCAAGGGCAGGGGACCAGCTCACCCGGGAGACGGCGATCCCTCTCGCGGCCTCGGCAGCGCAGTTTCGAGACTACACGCAGGCCTGGCGTGATCGCGGTGCCTCGGCGGCGGAAGCCGCCCTTCGAGGCGCCGAGCTGGCGGGGACTGAGCTCGAATCGCCCGCTGTCGCCCGAGGACTCTACCTGAAATACCTCGACCTGGCTCCGGACTCGCCATGGACGGCCAAGGCGATCTATGGGGCTCTCTCGTACTCGGACTATCGCCCGGGCGATTGGGTCGAGGATGCGGGAGAGGCCACCGATGCACAGCTGCTCGCCCGGCTCGAATCGCTGCCTGCCGAGGATCCGTACCGCCAGGCGATCACAGGCACCGGGCGGGACTCCTGGGCCGATTCCGCGTATGTAATCGCGGAGGCGAACCTGGAAGACAGAATCACGGAGATCCGGATGCTCTTCGACACGACCGTAGTGCGAGTACGCCGCGATTCGCTGACGCTGGATCAGGCACAACCGGCCCGGGACTCGGTCGCCAGCGAGGAGCCGGAGGGTCGGGAGGTCGAGTTCTGATGAATCGTCCGATCCGAGACTGGGCGGAGGTTCGGGAGGTGCGCCCCGCCGCCGGCGAGACCTGGTGGCTGGAGCTCGATTCGCCCGCCATCGCGGCGGCGGCCGAACCCGGCCAGTTCGTCATGGTGGGTTTCGGTCTCGAGCAGGTCTCGGCTCCGTTTCTGCCGCGTCCCTTCAGCATAGGCCTCGCGGGTCCCGATCGGACGGTCGGACTCCTTCTGCGCGAATTCGGCGAAGGAACGCGCCGCCTCGCGCGACTCAGGGAGGGAGATCGCGTTCTCCTGCTCGTATTCCTCGCGGCCGAACAGAGCAAGGTCGGCCGCGACGTTCGGCTTCTGTATGGGGAGCGCACGGCCGACCGGGTGTTCGCTCCGTCTCTCATCGAGGAGCTGACGGGAGTGGCGCCGATCGTCTATACGGAAGACGGAACCGCGGGTCGGAAGGGCCTGGTCCTCGAAGGCATCCAGCCGGAACGGGCACCTGCGCTGCTCGCCTGCGGTCCGACGCCGATGCTGCAGGCCGTCGCCCGTCTGGCACGCCAGCACGAACTGCCTCTTCAGGTGTCCGTCGAGGAACACATGGGGTGCGGGATCGGCACGTGCCAGGGCTGCGTCGTGCGGAGCGCGAGCGGTGAGTGGATCAAGTCCTGCACGGAGGGCCCGGTGTTCGACGCCCGGGAGCTGTCATGGCCGACCTGACGCAGACCCTCTTCGGGGTCGAGTGGCAGAGCCCGGTTCTTCTCGCGTCGGGCACCTGCGGTTACGGGGAGGAGTATGCCGATCTGATTCCGCTGGAGGAGATCGGTGGGATCGTCACCAAGGCCGTCAGCCTGGAGCCGCGAGCGGGCAACCCGCCGCACCGGGTGTCCGAGACCCCCGGCGGCATGATCAACGCGATCGGTCTTCAGAATGTGGGTCTCGCCGCCTTCATCCGCGATAAGCTGCCCTGGCTGGAGGCGAACCTCGAACGGGCCCACGTGTTGATCAATGTCGTCGGCCACTCGGAGAGCGACTTCGAGGCAGTCGTCGCGGGACTGGATGGTGAAGACGGCTTCCTCGGATACGAGATCAACGTCTCCTGTCCGAACGTGAAGGGGGGCACGCTGTTCGGGACGGATCCACGGGCCCTGGCCGATCTGGTCGCGACACTGCGAAGCGCCACAGAGCGACCCCTGATCGTGAAGCTCACGCCGAACGTGCCCGACATCGGGCTCTATGTGCGCATCTGTGAGGAGAACGGCGCGGACGGGCTCAGCGCGATCAATACGTTTCCGGGGATGCTGATCGACGTGCAGCGACGTCGTCCCGTGATCGGAAATGTGACGGGCGGCGTCAGCGGGCCCGCGATTCTTCCCATGGGTGTCTACCTCACATGGCGCGCGAGCCGATCGACGGACCTGCCGATCATCGGGATCGGCGGCATCCGTTCAGCCGAGGACGCTCTGCAGTACGTACTCGCGGGGGCGAGTCTCGTGCAGATCGGCACCGCGCTGTTCGTCGATCCCGAGGTCGCGGTGGACGTCCACCGAGGTATGGCGGCGTACTGTGCGGAAGCCGCAAGCCCGTTGCGTGAACTCGTCGGCGGCGTGGTGATTCCGGAGCGAGGCTGAGGAGGAGATGTTGGTCCGCAGACCCGAGGTGATCGTTGCCCTGGACTATCCGGATTCCGAGTCGGCATGGGCGCTCGTGAAGCGGCTGCCCGCGGGGACCTGGTACAAGGTGGGCCTGGAACTGTTCACGCGCGCCGGGCCCCCGATCATCGAGCGACTGGTGGGCGAGGGTCGCGATGTGTTCCTCGACCTCAAACTGCACGATATCCCGAACACGGTGGCCGGTGCCGTTCGCTCCGCATCGCGGCTTGGCGCCCGGCTCCTAACGGTGCATGCGGCGGGCGGGGAAGCGATGCTCCGGGCCGCGGCCGAGGCCGCGGGGGAAGCGGCCACGGCAGGTGGAGGGTCCGAAACGCCCGGGAAAGACCGGCTCCGCCTTCTGGCCATCACCGTTCTGACATCGCTCGACGACGCAGCGCTCTCCGCGGTCTTCGGCGAAGGCTCCACGGTGGAAGAGACGGTGGGACGGCTTGCAGGGCTCGCTCGCGAGAGCGGGATCGATGGGGCGGTCTCTTCGGTGAACGAGTGCCGGGCCATCAAGCTCGCCTGCGGAGAGGAATTCCTGGTCGTTACTCCGGGAATCCGTCTCGCCGGCCAGGGTGCTCAGGACCAGGCCCGCGTCGCCACACCCGAGGTGGCGATGGCCGCGGGGGCCGACTATCTGGTCGTGGGTCGGACGATCACCAGAGCGGAAGATCCTCTCGGCGCCCTGGAGAAGGTCCGCACGGCGCTCATTTCCTGACCGTCAGAGATCCCGGGGCTTTCCTCATAGATCCCCGGGCGTGAGAACAGCCGGCTTCGTCTCGTTGCGCTGAACGAGGTACCTCCGGTATCGCTCCGAGTGAACGGATCGCTCCCGGACCGCTTCGTCGTACCGGCCGACCAGCCCGAGCATCAGCTCGGAAGCTTCGCGAACGGCATGGCGCCCGCCTTCCCTGCCTGTCGCGTAGTCGAACCGCTGCTCGCGTTCGGCCCAGTCCCGGAGCAACGGTGCGGCGCCATTGCGGACGAGGATGCGCAATCCGCAGGCGTGAGCGACACCGAGGTCGAGGACGTCGTCGAACAGGAAACAGATCTGTTCCGCTCGGATGCCGAATCGCGTCTGCAGGTCTCCGAGAGCGTGCATCTTGTCCAGGAATCCCCGGTATACGACCTGAAAACTCTCGCGCTCGGCCAGAGAAACGGCGACGGGATTGTCCTGACCGGTCAGGATCCCCACGAACGGGACCCGGTCGTCTCTCAACCACCAGCCGAACCGGAGCAGGTTGGTTCCCATCGCATCGGACTCGGAGAATCCGCTGGGCGTCCCGGTTCCCTTCACGCCCGCGTTGAATACGCCGTCCCAGTCGAACAGGAAGGCCTTCACACCGGCCAGTCGTGTTCGCATGTCGCCGAGCGAGATTCGAAGCTCGCCTCCGGCCGAACGGAAAGGAGCCAGCAGCTGTTCGTCCCGATGCCCGAGAAGCGAACCGGAGTCCTCGAACGCCATCAGAGATCCTGGATGTCGAGCATGCCTACCGGTCGGCCCCGATCCACCACGATCAGATTGTCCACCTTGTGACGGTGGAACAGCTCTTCGGCCTCGTTGAGACGGGCCGCCCTCTCGATCGTGACGGGCGTGCCATATGAGAGCTCGGCCATGCGGCGACCGAGCACATCGCGCCCATTCGCCTGCAGCAATCGCCGAAGATCACCATCGGTGAACACGCCCACCAGGTCGCCCGCTTCGTCCACCACGGTCACGCACCCGAATCCGTACTCGGTCATGCTGACGATCGCGTCACTGAGCTCCGAGTCCGACCGGACGGTCGGGTTGATGCTGCTCATCACGTCGCCGACGGTACGTGTCATCATCCGGGTGTGAAGTCGGAACTGATCGGTCCCGACCGAGGTGAACACGTTTTCCGTGAGGCGCACGAGGACGGAAAATGGAACCGTGATCGTGTGCGCCCCCAGTTGAAGGGCGTTTCGCACGTGCTCCACGTGACGGACGGAGGAAAACATGACGCGCGTGTCGTACCCGTACCGTTCCACCGCGTCGACGGCGTCGGCAACCAGCGCGAGCGCGTCCTGCCCCTGGTCCTGGAGACGCCCCACGAGGGGGCACACATAGGCGGCACCCGCATGCATGGCCATGTAGGCCTGCTGAAGCGTGTAGACGAGATGGACGTTGACCATCAGCCCCTCGTCCGTCAGGCGGCGACAGGCTCTGATGCCTTCCAGGGACACCGGGATCTTGAAGACCGTTCGACCGGGATCGAGACCGAGTTCCAGCTGTCGGATCGCCTCGGACCGGATCTCGTCGGCCGAATCGCCGAGAGCCTCGACCTGAAGAATCGGGACGATCCGCCCGAGCTCGAGAAGATACGCGTCCACGTCCTCGATTCCGTGCCGATGCATGAAGGTCGGCGTGGTGGTCAGACCGTCGAGAATTCCGAGTCCGAAGGCCTCCTCGATCTCTCGTCGATCCGCGCTGTCCAGGTACAGCTCCATGTGAACTCTCTCTTCCGTTCTCTCAACAGTGCCGCGTCAGAATCGACTTCGCCGGAGAGCAGGGTGCATCGCGCGTCCCCGGACGCCTCAGTCGATACGACGGTGACGCACCTCGACTTCGTGAAAATCCAGCAGTGGAGCCAGAAACGCCTCCAGGTCGAACACGCAGAGCTGGCTCGCCGCATCGCAGAGCGCTCGGGCTGGATCAGGATGGGTCTCGATGAAGACACCGTCTACCCCGGCGGCCACTCCGGAACGGGCGATGACCGGGAGGAATTCACGAGCTCCGCCCGACGGATCCGCGCTGGGGATTCCATAGCGTCGGATCGAATGGGTGATGTCGAATACCGTCGGGAATCCGGTGCTTCGCAGGTGGTAGAAGGCGCGAGGGTCTACGACGAGGTCATTGTACCCGAAGGTATAGCCTCGTTCGGTCAGGATGATTCGCTCGTTGCCGCGGGCGAGCACCTTCTCGACCGGCCGAATCATGTTCTCGGGCGCGAGAAACTGCCCGTGCTTGAGATTCACGGCCCGACCCGTGTCCGCGGCAGCGACCACGAGCTCGGTCTGCATGCACAGGTAGGCGGGGATCTGAACGACGTCCAGCACCTCGCCGGCCACCGTGGCCTGCGCCGGCGTGTGGACATCCGACAGGACGGGAAAGCCGAAGTCGCGTCGGATCCGCTCCAGGATTCGGAGCCCTTCCTCGAGCCCCGGTCCCCGGTAGTAGTCCAGGGAGCTTCGGTTGTCCTTGGAGAAAGAGGACTTGAAGACGACTCCGATCCCCATGGCGTCCGCGACCCGCGACAGTTCCTCGGCCGTGCGCAGCATCACGTCCTCGTCTTCGATCACACAAGGTCCCGAGATCAGGAACAGTCCCTCGCCCCCGACTTCGATCTCTCCGAGCTGGAACTTACGTGTCGCCATCCCTACAGCCTCCGGAAGATCCCTTCGAGTCGGTCGAGCGTGATCTCACTCTGCCAATCGGGTCCGAGGGCGTGATCCCACATGTGCGGCAGGCCATAGGCGATCTCCGCCATTCGCCGCAGTTGTTGCTCGCTCCAGTCGGCCGACATCCCCTCGGGGAGCGCGATTCCGTGCTTCCGGACCATCGCTTCGAATTCGTCCACACCGTGCGGATAGAAATCGCGCAGCTGTCGGAAGGCGACACAGTTGGCGAGCCCGTGCCGCATCCCGAGGACATAGGAGAGTCCGTAAGAGATGGCGTGGCAGGCCCCGACCTCCGAGTAGGTGAGGCTCAATCCCCCGAACAGCGAGGCGACCATCAGCTTTTCGTCGTTCGCAGGCGAGCGTCCCGCGTCTTCGTCCAGGAAGACTTCGCGGCAGAGCTTCAGTGCCTCGTCTCCGTACGCCTGGCTGAAGGCATTGTAATGCCGCCCGGTCTCAGCCTCGATGCAGTGGATGTAGCAGTCCATCCCGGTGTAGAACCAGTGATCGGTCGGGACGCTGGCGGGCAGGTCGGGGTCGAGAACGAGCTGGTCGAAGGGCGTCCACTCGCACTTCAGTCCGAGCTTCTTTTCGGGTCCCGTGAGCACGGCGGTCATCGACACCTCGGCTCCCGTGCCCGAGATCGTCGGAATCCCGCAATGCCACACCCCCGGTCGTTTCACCAGGTTCAGGCCCTGATACCTCGTCGAAGACCCTTCGTTGGTGAGCATCAGAGAGAGAGCCTTGGCTACGTCCATTACGCTGCCGCCGCCGATACCCACCACGCCGGAAGGGAGTCCGCAACGGGCGAGAATCCCGTCCCTCAACTCATCCACCTGCCCGGTCTTCGGCTCTTCGTGGCTGGCGTCGAAGAAGTGCAATTCATCCCCCGGCACCACCGGAAGTCGCTTTTCCAGATCCCGGTTCTCGAACCAGTCATCCACGAGATAGACCACCGGCCCGGGTCCTTTCTGGCGGACGGGCTCGAGGATCGACCCGAGCTGGTCGAGTGCACCCCGCCCGTAAACGACCTTTCCGACGTTTCGGAAGTTCCTGTGCATGTGGCTCAGCCCTCTCCGCCGAGCACGGAGGCGAGCCCTCGCCGGAGGCCTCCGGCGATCCGCTCGGTGACCTCGGAGTCCCAGCCGCATCCGACGCCGATCGATACGAGACGGCCGATCACATCCTGTGCCCCGGACAGCTCGAGAGCCCGGTAGTCCTGCGGAGCGCCCAGTGCGTGAATCGCCAGCGGTGCCGCCGCGTCGAGGTTTTTCACGTGGTCCCACTGGTTGATGAAGTGGTACATGTTCGTGAACCAGTAGTTGACCCCGGGTACGCCGGCCGAGCGCAGGGATGCCACGGCGGCCTCGGCGCATTCCACGTCCGGCAGCAACAGATTCAGAAAGGTGCCGGAATCGCCCTCGGGGTCGGGCATCCGGCGGAAGCCGACGCCTGGAAGGTCCTTCACGGCGTCCTTGAGGCGAGCCTTGTTCGCGCGCTTCGCCGACCGGATCTTCTCCAGCTTTCGCATCTGGGCGACTCCGACAGCCGCATGAAGCTCGCTGATCCTGTAGTTGAATCCGAGTATCGGGTGCTGTTCCATCCCCCGGTTGTCACCCACGTGGTCGTGCCCGTGGTCCGCATAGCTGTCCGCGAGACGGTATCGCGTCTCATCATCCGTGACGAAGACGCCGCCTTCGCCCGCCGTGGTGATCTTGAAAAAGTCGAACGAGAATGCCCCTGCGGCCCCGAACCGCCCGACCGAGCGGCCGTGATACCAGGCGCCCAGGGCCTGGCCTGCGTCTTCGACCAGGACGAGATTCCGATCCCGGCAGAGGTCGAGCAGCGGATCCATGTCGGCGGCGGCCCCGCACATGTGCACCAGAAGCACGGCCTTCGTGTTCGGGGTCAGAGCCGCACGGACGCTCGCGGCGCCCAGGCAGAGCGTGTCATCGATGTCTGCGAATACGGGAAGTCCGCCGGCCAGCAGCACGGCTTCGATGGTTGCCAGGTAGGTGAAGGGCGGAACGATTACCTCGTCCCCGTAGCCGATCCCGGCAGCCGCCAGAGCGCAAGCCACGGCGGTCGAGCCGCTCGATACGGCGAGAGCGTGGCCGGCACCGGTATAATCGCGTACGAGGTTCTCCATTTCACGTGCCTTCCACCGGTCTCTCCGTCGGTCTTCGTGACCGTAGCGGAAGAGGACACCGGTCTCCAGCACCTCCATGACCTCCCGTCGTTCCTCGTCACCGAACAGCTCGGTTCCCGGCATCTCACGTCGCTCTCGTGCAGGTTCTTTCCGACTCCGGCGGGTCGTTCCCGTGCCGGCAAAAGAAGCTACGGGCGGCGTCCGGAAGCGTCCAGCGGGAGGCCGTCGCTTGATCCGCGCCGTCCGGCAGCGCAACCTTCTTCGGGTTCGCGGCTCGCGCGGGGGTCGCAATGATGCAATCTCCATCCGAGGGGAAGAGTGAGCAGGGACTCACGAATTCGTAGGTCCGCAGCAGCACTCGGCCTTTTCGCGGTTATCGCGACCGGCCGGCCGGCCGCCGCTGTCGCGCAGGTCGAGATCCCGCGGCCCACAGGTCTGGTCAACGATTTCGCGGAGATCATTCCCCCGGCCACGGAAGCCCGCATCACGAAGATCGCGGAAGAGGTGCGTGCGAAATCCGGGGGCGAGATCGTCGTCGTGACCCTTCCCGACCTGCGGGGCGAACCCCGGACGGAGCTTGCGCATCGCATAGGGAACGAGTGGGGTGTCGGAAAGGCGGGCGCGCCCGGCGCACCCGGTCGGCAGACGGGCGCCGTGGTGCTCGTGGTGCCGAAGGAAACCTCCTCGGACGGCCGGGGCCACCTCGAGATCGCTCTCGCTTTCGGTGCCAATACCTTCATCACCGCATCCGAAGCCGGTCGGATCCGCGATCGATACATGGTACCGGCGTTCCGCCAGCAGGACTACGGCTCCGGCATCGAGGAAGGGGTGCGAGCCCTCGCGGGCCAGTACGCCGCCCGATTCGGATTCGAGATGGACGGTACGATTCCACCACCGACACTCCCGGCGGAGGGCGACGGCATCCCGCTCGGAACGATACTCCTGCTGCTCGGACTTCTCTTCGTGCTGCTGCTGGCGATCGCGAAGAGCTCGCGGCGCGGAGGTGGGGGTCGAGGTGGGCCCGGCTCCGGTATGGGCGGTCGGGGACGCAGGGGTCCGGTGATCGTTCCCTTTCCGATGGGAGGCGGCTCGCGCGGTGGCTGGGGCGGTTCGGGTGGCCTCGGCGGGGGCTTCGGAGGCGGGGGTTTCGGAGGGGGTTTCGGGGGTTTCGGGGGCGGAGGTGGATTCGGGGGCGGCGGCGCGGGAGGCAGCTGGTGAACCTAGCAGAGACGCGGGAGTCAGTCGGGTGAGCGCCACACACACGGAAGCGATTTCGGAGGCGGTAGAAGAGCTCGTCAAAGCCTTTGGAGAGCGACTGACTTCGGTCGTCCTCTACGGCTCGGTGCCGCGCCGGGAGTCGGTTCTGGGCGTCAGCGACATCAACCTGCTGATCCTGCTCGATCGGGTCGCGTTCGACGACCTGCGCAGAATGTCGGCGATCGCACGCCGCTGGATGGATCTTGGACGGGCGGCCCCGCTGCTCTTCGGTCGGGACGAATTCCGGCAGTCGAGGGATGCGTTCGCGATAGAAATGACCGATCTGCTCGACAGGCGAGAGGTCGTGTACGGCGAGGACCCGGCGGTCGGGCTCGCCGTGCCGCGATCGGCTCTCCGGCACCAGCTCGAGCATGAGCTTCGCGCCCGGCATACCCAGCTGCGGGAGGGGTTGATGCTCACGGCGCCGGTCCCTGCAGCCGTCGGTGGGCTCCTCGAGCGCGCGCTGCCGGCCTTCGTCTGCTACCTGCGGGCCATCGTGCGGTTGGCAGGACGCGAAGTGCCTGCCAGTTCGGAGGATGTGATCCGGGCCGCGGCCAATCTGGTCGATGCGAGGCCTGACGCGTTTCTGGACGTGTGGGGTGCTCGAAGGGCGGGATTCGTGCCGGAAATCGACATCGAGGATCCTCTCGTGGAGGTGTATGTCGAGTTCGTGGAGAGGTGCATAGACTGGGTGGACGGGCTCAGGCCGGACGGTGAGGCCGACTGAACGGAATTCGGAAACGAGATCACAATCGGTACCGCACGTGTCGGCGCGCTCCTGTGGCCCTCTGTGCGGGTCCGGACGAAGGAGAACGATCATGAAGAAGAGACGCTCGGTGAGTCGGCTGCCAATCGTCGCCCTGGTGCTGACCCTTCCGCTCGGCGCCTGCGGGTACAACACGATCCAGGAGCTCGACGAGGGTGTCGAGGAGGCCCGTGGAAATGTCGAAGCGGAGCTGATGCGCCGGAACGACCTCATACCCAACCTGGTGGCCACCGTGGATGAGGCGGCGGCCTTCGAGGAAAGGACCTTCACCCAGGTCGCGGAAGCACGATCCGGACTGACCGAGTCGCGCGAGCGGCTCCAGCAGGCCGTACAGGGCGACGCGTCGCTCGAAGAGCTGAGCGCGGCGAGCGCGAGCGTGGCTGACAACCTGCGACTCTTTCTGAACGTGTCGGTGGAGGCGTATCCGACGCTGACGGCGAACCAGAGCTTCCGGGCCCTGCAGGACGAGCTGACGGAAACGGAGAATCGGATCGCGTTCTCGCGCCGGACCTACAACGAGACGGTCAGGAATTACAACACCTTCATTCGCAAGTTTCCGCAGGCGGTAACCGCCTGGGTGATCCGAGCCAAGCCGCATGAGACGTTCTCGGCGCCGGCTTCGGCTCTCGATGCGCCGGCGGTCGAGTTCGGTGGATCGTCGGACGGATAGGGGACGCAGCCATGACGAGCACCGATTTTCGGGCATATGTCCTCGCGGCATCGGTCGTGCTTTTCGGCGCGATGACCCGGGGCGCCGATCCCATCCTCGCCCAGCAGAGCGACGCCGAGCAGAGAGTGGCCGAGCTCGCCCGACAGTACGAGAAGACGGAGCATCGCATAGAGATGCGGGACGGGACGTATCTGTATCTCGCTCTCTACGTGCCGCGGGAGCGATCGGAGGAAGATCTCCCGATCCTGCTGACGCGCACGCCGTACAGCTGTAATCCCTACGGGCCGGATGGAATTCCGCCGCGTATCGGACCGAATCGTCTCCTCGAGGACGAGGGATTCATCTTCGCCTGTCAGGACGTTCGCGGTCGCTACCAGTCCGAGGGGACCTACGACAACATGCGTCCCCACGTGCCCGGAGAGCTGCCGATCGACGAGAGCTCCGACACCTGGGACACGATCGAGTGGCTGGTGAACCATGCTCCGGCGAACAATGGCAAGGTGGGGATGTGGGGAATCTCCTATCCCGGCTTCTATGCTGCCGCCGCACTTCCGGAGGCGCACCCGGCCCTGGTAGCGTCTTCTCCCCAGGCACCGATCTCGGACTTCTTCTTCGACGACTTCCACCACCACGGCGCCTACACGCTCGCCTACTGGTTCATTACGCCGGTGTTCGGCTACCAGCAGGACTCGCTGAATGCCGGGAACTGGTTCCGATTTCCGGCTCGCGGCTCGCGGGACGGGTACAAGTATTACATGGATCTCGGGCCCCTCGAGAATTCAGACGCCGTCTACGACTCGACGAACTTCTTCTGGCGGCAGCTGGTCGAGCATCCGAACTACGATGAATTCTGGCAGGAACGGAACATCCTTCCTCACCTCACGGGCGTCGATCACGCCGTTCTCACGGTCGGTGGCTGG
>JARRPS010000043.1:0-14389 GCA_037382625.1 Gemmatimonadota bacterium
GGCGTGCCGCTCGTCGTCCTCACCGCGGACCGGCCGCCGGAACTGCTGGCGCGCGGCGCCAATCAGACGATCGACCAGGCGCATCTCTTCGGTCGATGGGTGCGGGAATCTCTCGATCTCGGGCTGCCGGATCCCGATCTCCGAGCCTGGGATGGACTGCCGAGGACGGCTGCGCGCATCGTTCAGGCCTCTCTGCTTCCCGATCCGGGGCCCGTTCACCTGAATGCGCGCTTCCGCAAGCCGCTCCAGCCGACCGAGTCCGATTCGCAGGAGATCGCGACTTTTCGTTCCCGTGCGCAGGCCTCGCTCGCGGCCGATCTGCCGCTTCCGAAACGTCCGAATCCCGTTCCCCGTCCGGCGGATCTGGATGCCCTTGCCGGGCGGGCACGCCGCGCGCGCCGCGGCGTACTGCTCGCCGGCCCGATCGCGCCCCGCGATGCCGTTTCGGCAGCGGTCGTGGTCCGATTTCTGGAACGCTCGGGTTTCGTGCTCGCCCCCGAGGCGACGAGTCAGCTCCGGTTCGGTGGAGGTGCGCCCCGGCGGATGATGCTGGATGCGTTCGAGCCGCTGCTCGGGATCGGTCGCGGAGACCGAATGCTCGACCCCGACTTCGTCCTTCAGATCGGCGGTGCGCCCACCGGCCGCGGTCTCGGCGCATGGCTGGCCTCGGACAGCGCGCCGGAGCGGGTCGTGGTGGCGTCGCGCGGCTATCCCGAAGCGTTCAATCGCGCCGCGGACGTGTGGATCACCGATCCCGCCCTCGTGCTGGACGGACTGGCGGAGAGGCTCGATGGGATCGCGCCGGAGGCCGATTGGTCGTCACGGGCGAGTGCAGCGTCCGAACGCGTGTGGCGCCATCTGGAAGAGATGGTCGCGTCGAAGGGAGGGTTTCCGGAGCCGGCCGCGGTGCGCGCTGTCCTCGAAGCGCTCCCCTCGGGAGGCCTCCTGGCGCTCGGCAACAGCCTTCCCGTTCGGGAGGTGGACCTGTTCTGCCCGGCGTCGGAGCGTTCGATCGCCGTTCTCTCCCAGCGGGGAGCGAGCGGGATCGATGGGGCGATCTCCGCGGCGGCCGGAGCGGTCGGAGCCTCCCGGTTCCCGGGGGTCCTGTTGACCGGCGACGTCGGGTTCCAGCACGACGTCGGGGGCCTCGCCGCGGCGCGCGAGCTTTCGGCCCCCCTGGCGATCGTCGTGCTGTGCAACGGCGGAGGGCGCCTCTTCGACCTTCTCCCGGTGCGAGAGCATCTCTCCGGCGAGCCCGCGGTCTTTTCCCGCTTCTTCCATACGCCGCCCGCCCTCAGCCCGGTGGCCGCCGCCGGTGCGTTCGGCGTCCGGGGCGTCTCCGTCGAATCGACGGACCAGCTTTCCGATTCGATCGCGGAGGCGCACGCCGGGTCGGGCGCGACCGTGATCGAGGCCCGGCTCGATGGTTCTCCGTCCTCGGAATGGGTACGAGAGCTCTCGGAGTACGTCGCACGGGGGTGAGTCGGCCGATGGGGCCCGCCGTTCGGTGCCCCGGCCCCGACCGGCGTGTTTCCTCGAGGCCGGTCCGACGTATCTTGCCACGATCTCGGGCGGGAAGGCCGCCCGGTCCCCGAAACAGCGACACGAGAGGAGGCGATCCGTGGATCGCCCGGGAGGTTCGACGCGAATGAGCGCCGTGGACTGGATTCTACAGGATGAATTCGGCTTCGAAGATATCCTGTATCACAAGTGCGAGCAGGGCATTGCGAAGGTGACGATCAACCGGCCCCGGGTGCGGAACGCGTTCCGGCCCCAGACCGTGTTCGAGATGGAGCGGGCCTTCGCGGATGTGCGACAGGACCCGGAGATCGGGGTCGCGATCCTGACCGGTGCCGGAGGCGAAGCGTTCTGTTCCGGGGGCGACCAGTCCGTGCGCAAGCTGGGCGGGTACGCGGGAAGTGACGAGGTGCCCCGGCTGAACGTGCTCGACCTTCAGCGACAGATCCGGACGATGCCCAAGCCGGTGATCGCGATGGTGGCGGGTTACGCGATCGGTGGCGGGCACGTGCTGCACGTCGTGTGCGACCTCACGATCGCCGCCGAGAATGCACGGTTCGGGCAGACCGGTCCCAAGGTCGGGAGTTTCGACGGCGGGTTCGGTTCCTCGTACCTCGCCCGGATCGTGGGGCAGAAGAAGGCCCGCGAAATCTGGTTCCTATGCCGGCAGTACGACGCGCAGCAGGCGCTGGAGATGGGGCTCGTGAACGCCGTGGTTCCGCTGGAGCGCCTGGAAGAGGAAACGGTGCAGTGGTGCCTCGAGATTCTTCAGCACAGCGCCACGGCGATCCGGCTCCTCAAGGCATCGCTGAACGCCGACTGTGACGGCCAGACCGGCCTCCAGCAGCTGGCCGGGGATGCGACGCTCCTCTTCTATCTCACCGAGGAAGCGCAGGAAGGAAAGCAGGCGTTTCTCGAGAAGCGGAAGCCCGATTTCGGGAAGTTCCCTCGCTTTCCCTGACCGGAATGACGGGGAGGACTCGAGGATCGCTCGAAACCTGGGTGCTGGCGGCGCGACCGAAGACGCTTCCGGCCGCGCTGGCTCCCGTCCTGGTCGGCACGGCCGTCGCCTGGAGCGTCGACGGATTCCGTGCGGGACCGGCGGCGGCCGCGGCTTTCGGAGCGCTGCTGCTGCAGATCGGCTCGAACCTGGCGAACGACGTCTATGACTTCGAGCGCGGGGCCGACCGGGAGGACCGCACCGGACCCCTGCGTGTCACGCAGGCGGGCCTGCTTACTCCGGGCCAGGTCCGTCGCGGCATGGTGCTGGTCTTCGGTGCGTCGATCCTCGTCGGCATTTACCTCACCGCCGTGGCCGGGTGGCCGGTGATCGCGATCGGTTTCGCGGCGATCGGGGCGGCGATCGCCTACACCGGCGGTCCCTGGCCACTCGGCTACAACGGCCTCGGCGAGCTCTTCGTTCTGCTCTTCTTCGGTTTTGCCGCCGTGTGCGGAACCGCGTACGTCCAGGTCGGCCACGTGCCCCGTTCGGCCTGGGTAGCAGGATTCGCCGCCGGCTGCCTCGCGAGCGCGATCCTTGTCGTGAACAACGTTCGCGACGTGGACCAGGACCGACTGGCCGGCAAACGCACTCTGCCGGTGCGGTTCGGTCGCAGCTGGGGGGTCGCCGAGTTCGGCGTTCTCACGGCAGCGGGGATCTTCTTGCCGGTCGCGAGCGTGCTGACCGGACGACAGCCACCGACCCTGCTGATCGTACTCGCGGCGGCGCCGCTCGCCGTGCCCCTGTTCCAATCCTTACGAGACGAGAGGGGGCCGGCATTGAACCGGACGCTCGCCGGCACTGCACGCCTGTTTCTCATCTGGTCGGTTCTCTACTCGGCGGGTCTCCTGCTGGGAGGACGAGGATGAGCGGCGCTCCCGTCCGGGCGAGAGTGGTGCGCTTCCGCCTCCCCACCGGAGACGGAAGGTCGGGATCGCGAGACGCCGAGGCTCCCTCGCAGGCCGCCCCACTGCGGACCGGCTATCTCCTGGAGATCCGGGACGGCCAGGGAAGGTCGGGCTGGGGAGAGGCCTCGCCTCTCGCGGCCTACTCGGGCGAGCGGCCGGTCGAGGCGGCCGCCGGCCTGCTCCGGCTGCTCGGGGACGGAGGGGCGATCGTAGCGCTTCTCAATATGCTCGAGGCGCCGGGTGCCGCTCCCTGGATCGGAGCGCCCGCTGCGCCCGCACTCGCCCGGCTCGATGAACGGCTCGGAAATTCGGCCTCTGCCCGGAGCGCGGTGATCTCGGCGCTGGCGGACCTCGCCGGCCGCCGGGCGGGGATCCCTACCCACGAACTGCTGCTTCGCTCCGTGTCGGAGGCCGATGCTCCCCTTTCCGCCGCGACTGCCGGCGATGCCGGTGCGGGGCCCGCGAGTTCGGGCTACCGGATCAACGCCCTGGTCCCGCTCACCGGCCGCCGCGAAGCGCTTGCGTCGGCCACGGAGGCGTATTCGAGGGGAATCCGGGTGCTGAAGGCGAAGCTCGGCAGCGGCGAACAGTTCGACCGGGATCTGGAGATGTTGCATCTGCTCCGCGGCGAGATGGGAGACGATCTGGTTCTTCGGCTCGACGCCAACGGATCCTGGACGCTCGACGAGGCACGAGCGAACCTCGATCGACTCGCTCCGCTCCGCCCCGAGTACGTGGAAGAAGCCGTGAGGGGGGAGGCGATGGTGGAGCTGGAGGCATCTCCCGTGCCCCTCGCGGCGGACGAATCGCTGCGTGATGCGGAGGTGGCGAAGCGATTGCTGGACGCCCCGGCCGTATCCGTGATCGTGCTCAAACCCACCCTCCTGGGGGGAATCGATCGCTGCCTCGATCTCGGGCTCCGAGCCACCCGCTCCGGGCAGCGCTGCGTGGTGACCCACGGATTCGAAGGACCGGTGGGGCACGGTGCGGCGTGCGAGCTGGCGCTCGGGCTCGCGCCCTTCGATCGAGGTGGAACGGAAGGTCGTCCGCTCGCCCAGGGACTCGACCGACAGGGCGTGCTGGACGCGTGGATGGACGTCGCGGTGCCGCAGTTGCGGGGTCCGCTGCTCGTTCCCGCGGAAGTCTCGGGACACGGCGTCGATCCCGGGCCCCTGCTCGAGCGCGCGGGAGGCGACGGGGTCATATGACGGTTCTCTCGGCGCGCGCCGCGGCCCGGGAGAACCCCGAGGGTCTCGCGCTCATCGCGGCCGATGGGAGCCGATGGACCTGGCGGGAGCTGGCCGCCGAGGTCGAGCGGGTTCAGTCCGGTGCAGGAGTCGGCAACCGATCCCGGGGCCGGGTACGGATCGTGGAGGCCACGCCTTCCCCCGGGACCGTGTTCCGCATAATGGCCGCGATCGAGCATCGAGTGCCCTTCGCACCTCTGGATCCGAGGTCGCCGCCGGGAGAGATCCGGGCTCGCCGTGCGCTGCTCGCCCGGGGCTCGGACGCGATGGCGATCCTCTTCACCTCGGGCAGCACCGGTCGCCCCCGTGGCGTGGAGCTGTCGCGGGCCGCTTTCCTCGCCTCCGCGAGGGCGAGCGCCGGGCGGCTCGGCTGGCGGGATGGCGACCGATGGTTGTGCGTGCTTCCGCTGGCGCATGTCGGGGGGCTTTCGATCCTGACTCGCTGCCTGGCGGCGCGCCGCACGATCGTCCTCGCTGATCGCTTCGATGCGGAGGCCGTTGCCGACCTGATCGAGAGGGAAGAGGTGACGCTGGCTTCTCTGGTGCCCACCATGCTCTCCCGGCTCCTCCATCTGAAGGAGCGCGATTCGAGAAGTTTCCGCTTCGCTTCGCTGCGGGCCGTCCTCGTGGGCGGGGCGGCGGCGCCCGAGGCACTCTGGGGCGAGGCGATCGGTCGTGGCCTGCCGGTGCTGGAAACCTGGGGGATGACGGAGACCTGCTCGCAGGTCGCGACCGCGCTGCCGGGTGGTGATCCCCGGGCACCCGTGCCGCTCGACGGCTGGGAAGTCCGGAGCCGGGGAGGACGTCTCGAGGTCCGGGGCGGGGCTCTCTTCTCGTGTTACCTGGAAGCGGATGGGAGCCGCCGACCGGTGGACGACGAGGGCTGGTTCCGAACCGGTGACACCGGACGAATCAACGCGGATGGATCGGTCGCCGTGCTGGGCAGGGCCGATGAGGTGATCCTGAGCGGAGGAGAGAACGTGGAGCCCGCAGAGGTCGAGCGTTTCCTCGAGTCGCTGCCGGGTATCGGACGGGCCGTCGTCCTGGGGATTCCCGACCCGGAATGGGGCGAGACCGTGGCCGCGGCTCTGGAGCGCCTGCCGGGGCGTGGGGAGGATTCCCTCGACTTCGACCTGGATAGGCGCATTCGTGCAGGGCTGGCGCCCTGGCAGCGACCGCGTACGATCGTGTGGATGGAGCGGTTCCCGGAAACGGCCTCCGGAAAGGTGGACCGCGCGGAAGTCCGAGCGCGATTGCTTGCCGGATTGACCTCGCGGCGCATCAAGTCATAGCGTTCACCGGGACGCGGTCGAATCGCGACCGGTTCCCTTACGCACCGACCGGACGAGACCATGTCTGACGCGAAGCAGGATCGTGTACAGGAGGATGCGCTCACGCTCTGGGCCGACGCGGTCGCCCGGAACCTGGACGAGGATGGTCACCCCGAACTCGCCCACCTCTTCCGATCGCTGGTTCACCGCGACGCCGAGGGGGTGGAGGACGCCTTGAAAGAGATGGACTTCGGCGCCCTGGATGGCCTGATCGAGACGCTCGGAGAGGAGATCGACGAGCGGCTGGAGGCCGGCGAGGAGCGGTTTGCCGAGATCCTCGACGAGGTGCTCGAGCTCGCCGTGGAAGCCCTGGAGGATGCGCTGGACGACGACATCGAATGGGACGAGGGCGCGACCTCGGTCTGACACCCGTGTCGATCCGGATCCGGAAACGGCCCCGAAAGCAGCGGCGATGGCTCTTCGTTACAGCGGCCGTGAGTCTGTTGCTGGCCCTGGTCGTCGTCGAGCTGCAGTCCGACTCGAGCGATGGGGCGGAAGTCACCCGGGTCTACGACGGCGATACGATTGAAGTGATCGTCTCGGGACGTCGGGAGAAGATCCGGTACATCGGAATCGATACCCCGGAGATGAGCGACACCCGCGAACCGGTGCTGGAGCTGGCCCGCGAGGCCCGGGATGCGAATCGCCGCCTGGTCGGGGGCCGGGTCGTACGGCTGGAGACGGATGTTCAGACCCGTGACACGTATGGCCGGCTCCTCGCCTATGTCTGGCTGGGCGATACGCTGGTCAACGAGGTGCTCGTTCGCGAGGGGTTCGCCGTCGCTCGCAGCTTCCCTCCCAACGTTCGATACCAGGAGCGGCTGCGGGCCGCCGAAGCGGAAGCCCGGACTGCCGAGCGAAACGTGTGGGACGGTCGACTGGGAGAGGGCCCGTTTCGGCAGCGGGGAGACGAGGCGAGCCGGTCGGGTGCGAGCGTTCGGCCCGGCGACGGTCTGCGACTCGACGCCTTCGATGCGAGCCGACACCCCGGCAGCATCGCGACCGTGTGTGGCAGGGTGGCCGACGGTCGCTACCTCGGGGGAGACGGACTCACCTTCCTGAATCTCGAGCGTCGGTACCCGAACCAGCCGTTCACGATCGTGATCCCGATCGGTACGCGACGCGGTCTCGGTGGTCGCCCTGAAACCGAATGGCGGGGCGTCGACGTATGTGTGGCGGGCATGATCGAACTGCATCGAGGCACGCCCCAGATCATGGTGCACGATCCCGCCCAACTGGAGCGGTGATTTCAGCGGAACCCGCGGCCTGACGAGGGGTTCTGAGTGCGCGTCGATGCCGTTGTCTGCCGGTGAGAGCGGCCGACGGGCGCGGAGCATAGATTCCGGGCGGGCCTGAGTGGCCGTGACCCGGCAGGATTCTGGAAGGAGAATGCGAATGCGGTGGGTACTGCGTTCCAAGATACATAAGGCGACGGTGACCGAAGCGGACGTGAACTACGTCGGCAGCGTGACGATCGACCAGGACCTCATGGACCGCGTCGGGCTCTGGCCGGGTGAGCGGGTGCTGATCGTGGACAACACGAACGGCGCCCGGATCGAGACGTACACGATCGCCGGTCCCCGTGGCTCCGGTGCGGTGGAGATCAACGGGGCCGCCGCGCACCGGGTGAGTCGCGGCGACGAGGTCATCATCATGGGCTTCGAACTGAGTTCCGTTCCTCTCGAGCCGAAGGCGATTCTCGTGGACGCTCGCAACCGTTTCGTCCGCGATCTCGTGGAAGAGCCTTCGACGGTGTTGCCCGCCTGACGTGATCGATCGGCCGGGGTCAGCGGCCGCTCCCTATGGAATCGTGGGGGGCGGCCGGGTCGCACGCCATCTCGGCCACTACCTCGAAACCCTCGGTCTCGAGGTCCGGCGCTGGACCCGGAACACTCCTTCCGGAAGTGTCGCGCACGGGCCGGAGGAAGCAGATTCCGTCCCCCTCGCTCCCGAGCAGGCGCTGGCCGACTGTCCGGTGATCCTCCTGTGGATTCGCGATGATGCCATCGAGCCCTTCCTTCACGGGGCGGACTTCACCGGACGCACGCTGATCCACGCGTCGGGCAGTCTGAGGACGCCTCTGGCATCTGCCATGCACCCGCTCTACACCTTCGGTCCGGACCTGTATGCAGCCGAGGTGTATCCGACAATTCCCTTCATCTGTGACGAGGAAGGACCGGCCTTCGAGGAGGTGTTCCCGGAGCTGGCGAACCCGAACTGGACGATCGCATCCGATCAGCGACCCCTCTATCACGCTGCCTGCGTGATGGGAGGGAACTTCAGCACGTTGCTGTGGAACCGGGCGATGGAGATCTTCCGCGAGCTGGGTTTGCCGGCCGAGGCGGCGATTCCGTACTTAGAACGGACCTGCGCGAATGTGGCCGAGCACGGTCCCGGAGCGCTGACTGGTCCCCTCGCCCGCGGGGACCGCCGCACGGTCGAGGCGAATCTCGCCGCTCTCGGCCATGACCCGTGGAGCGATGTCTACCGGGCGATCGTCCGAGCGGCGCGCCCCGGAATGCTCGACCCGGAACCGGAGACCAACGGGTGAACGTGCACGAATTCACCGCGGCGAAACGCGAAGGCCGGAAGCTGAGCCTGACGACCTGCTACGACTGGTGGTCGGCCCGGATCCTGGAGGCATCCCCCGTGGATGCGATCCTGGTCGGCGACAGTGCAGCGATGATCATGCACGGCCACCCGACGACCCTTCCCGCCACTTCCGAGGTGATGAGTCTGCACATCGCCGCCGTGTCCCGGGGTGCTCCCGGGAAGTTCCTGATCGGCGACATGCCGTTCCCCTCGCACCGGAAGGGGATCAGCGCCGCGATGGATGTGGTGGACGAGTTCCTGACGGCAGGGGCGCACGCCGTGAAACTCGAGGGGATCCAGGGGCACGAAGAGGTCGTCCGGCACATCGCCGGTTCCGGCGTTCCGGTGATGGGACACGTCGGACTGACGCCGCAGTCGGTGAACGCGTTCGGCGGGTACCGGGTGCAGGGTCGAGGTGAAGACTCCGCCGCCCGCGTGGTGGAGGAGGCGCGAAGACTCGAGGACGCCGGGTGCTTCTCGGTCGTCGTCGAGGGCGTGCCCTCGGAGGTCGCCCGCGTGATCACCGGCGCTGTCTCGATTCCGACGATCGGAATCGGGGCGGGACCGCACGTCGATGGACAGGTGCTGGTACTGCACGATCTGGCCGGACTGCAGCGCGAGGTGAAGCCGAAGTTCGTACGCGCCTTCGCAGATGGCTACGGAATGATCCTCGAAGCGGTGACCGCGTTCGACGGGGCCGTGAAGAGCGGGGAGTTCCCCTCGACAGAGGAATCGTACGAGTGATTCTCGTCCGCTCCACGGACGAATGGCGCCAACTCCGACAGGGCTGGGCGGACGCCGACGAGAGCGTCGGTTTCGTTCCCACCATGGGAGCGCTGCACGAGGGACATCTGTCGCTCGTCCGGCGGAGCGTGGCCGAGAACGACAGGACCGCCGTGAGCGTCCTGGTCAATCCGACCCAGTTCGACGAGAAGACCGACCTCGATGCCTACCCGAGAGATCTCGATCGCGACCGGGAGATGCTGAGCGCGGAGGGCGTCGACGCAATGTTCGCTCCGACACCGGAAGCGATCTATCCGGACGGTTATCGCTACCGGGTCACGGAAGACGAAGGCAGCCGCGAGCTCGAGGGCGCTCACCGGCCCGGACACTTCGACGGCGTCCTGACCGTCGTACTCAAGCTCCTGATGCTCGTGCGACCGGATCGGGCCTACTTCGGCGAGAAGGACTGGCAGCAGCTGCAGCTGGTGCGTGGAATGGTGGACGCCCTGTTCGTCGATACCGAGATCGTCGGCTGTCCCATAGTCCGCGAGGAGGACGGACTCGCGATGAGTTCGCGAAACGTGCGACTCGATCCGGAATCACGTCGGCGGGCCGCCGAGTTCGCGGCGGCGCTGAGAGCCGGCGGCGCCCCCGACGAGGTTCGCGCTCGGCTGGAAGCCGCCGGTTTCGATCTCGACTATCTCGAGAGCCGGGAGGGAAGACTTCTGGCGGCCGTGAGGATCGGCGGCGTACGGCTGATCGATAACGTACGCGAATGATACAAGGGGGGCACTTATGAACACTCTTGTGACAAATAGTCACTAGTCAGAAGCAGCCTGGCCGCACCTGCTTTCTGCTTCCTATCGCTGTATCACCAGCATCAATCGTGACCTTTCCGCGATTCATCGCCATATTTCGTGACAAGTAGTGCGTAAATCGCTACGACCGTACTTACAGGCATGGATTCTGCGACGACCCCGAGCCGTGCGGAGGCGGTACGAGACCGCCGCCATGACCATACAGCGACCCGTCAGCTTTGGATCGACACGGGCCCCGAGGGGGATTCATGAACTGGCCGATGGAACAGGGCGTATATTTTCTCGGACTGCTGGCTATCGCCGGCATTCTCCATGGGATCACCTTCTTCTTCGCACACTCTCGGGGAATCCCGGTCAGGCCGGGAGCTCTCGGCTTACGTGTTGAAGCCGCCTTCGGGCGGCTTCATTCGTTCATGTACCTGGCTTCAGCTCGGGCGCGAGCCACTGTTTCGCTTGTGTGCGACGAATTGCCAGGCTCTGAGCTTGGGAGGCTCGGGTAACCTGGCGGCAGCCGAGGGCGATCTTTCCGGTCCGGGATCGCTAGCCGATCTCGATGCGATGCGTTCAAGCGCCAGTTCGGCCGAGCGCTTTTCGGACTCCAGGTCCGAGATCTGCCTTTCCAGCTCACGCTGCTTCCCGTTCGCGGCCGCCACCCCGGTACCGACATCGGCCGGCTCTGTCCCGGGAGACTCTCTCCGTGGCAGTGAGCGCAATTCCTGCAAGTGAGCCGTGAGCTTTTCCAGTTTCTGCTGAGCCTCGAAGCCCGCGACCTGGCTGGACTCGAGCTCTTCGATCCGTTGCTCCAACTCCCGTTCGCGTGCTTCCTTTTCTCTCACGCGTATTCGAGCCTCTTCCAGCGCGGCGTGAGCCTCCTTCCGGGCCTGGTCCAGACTCTGCCGATACTGCTTCAGGCTTTCTTTTCTGCCTTCTCGCTCATCCACCATACCGCGCAGGTGCTCCCACTGCTGCTGGAGTCTCGCCCGTTCCCTTTCCAGTTCGGGCTCGAGCCGGGAGACCTCCAGGAGCTTGCTCTCATACTCCTGCTGGAGCAGGTACGCCTCCCGCCGCGCCTCGTCGTTCAAGGCGACTACCGCATCCCGGACGGAGCGGCGCAGTCCGAGCAGGTGGAGTGTGTAGGCGCCGGTCACGAGCGTCGCGATCGCGAGCGGAGCATGCCAGAAGGCGACGGCGCCGACGCCCGCCGCGACCGTCGCGAGAGACAGGAGGAGGACGACGCCGGCGCTGGCCGGCTCCGGGTACGTTCGGGGTCTCCCTTCGCTAATCCTGGCCATCATACGCCGTTCCCCTGAACCGTCTCGGGTAACAGCCGCCCTCCGTTCATCCGTGGGAGTTCAGAAGTCGCTCGTCGCCTGACCAAGATATTAACCGAATCGGTGAACAAAGCCAGAACGCGGACGGTGCCCGGTCCTGACGGCGGCCACGGCCGATCCGGGACGTGGGGCTTCCCTATTCGCGAGACTTTGCCATCTGTAGAACGGAGAAGGCGTCCATCCGATCACCCGATCACGGGTGATCGAGTCGGTACGAGAGCCGTCACCAATTGAAGGAGGTCTGGATATCATGTTCCCACTTATGCTGACGCTCATAGGATTCATGGGCCCGGCCGATTCGTCACCACCTGTTGCGAGCGCAGACGAGCCTGACCCTCCTGTCGTCCGGATCGTGTCACGGGATTTCGAGTTCGATCTTCCCGCCCGGATTCCCGCCGGCGCCGTGACGTTCGAGCTCACTAACGAGGGCCCGGAACCGCATCACGCATGGCTCGTACGTCTCGACGGGGGGCACGACCTGGACGACTTCCTGGCAGCCGTCGAAGGCGACCGGGGCAAGACTCCCGAGTGGGCCATCGACATGGGCGGTCCGATGGTGATGATGACGCCGGGGGCCGTGAGCAACGCCACTATCGACATGAAACCGGGGCGATACGCTTTCGTATGCCACGTACCGAGCCCCGACGGGATCTCGCATCTGGCGAAGGGAATGGCGAAGGAGTTCATCGTCGAGGAATCTGCGACAGCGCCGGTCGAGATGCCGACGCCCGACGTCACGGTCGACCTCGTCGACTACGCATTCGTCTTCATGTCGCCGCTCCGTCCGGGGAAACAGAAAGTCCTGTTCACCAACAGCTCCCCCCAGACGCACGAGCTCGTCCTGTGGCGACTCGGTGAAGGGGCGCACGTCGACGATTTGATCGCATGGGTCTTCAACATGGAAGGGCCCCCTCCGGGTTCTGTCGTCGGTGGCGTATCCGGTATTGCGCACGGGGTCGAAAACCTCGTAGAGCTCGATCTCCCGACCGGGCGGTACGCGGCTACCTGCTTCGTGCCCGACGCAGGCGACGGCGCGCCGCACACCGATCACGGGATGAAGGTGGAGTTCGAAGTGAAGTGAGCCGCCGAGTCGCGGCGCGTGGCACGGAAGCTGCCCGGTACTCCGCCAGAGGGCGAGCTGCGGTCGGTTCGTCGCGGACTTCTGGCGGAGCAATATGGGAATGACTGCAAAACGTAGCCTGTTCGTCAGCCTCATCCTCGGCGCCGCGTTGCACGCAGTCACGCCGGGAACCGTCTCCGCGCAGGGCAGGGGCAAGCAGGTGAGCCAGCCCGCGGTAACCGCCTCGGCGTCGATCACGCTGACGAAGGACATGCAGATCGAGATCCGGAACTGGTATGTGCAGCACCCCATCGGGAACGTCGAGGCGCTGCCTCCCGGCATCCGGAAGCGCCTCGCCCGGGGCAAGCCTCTGCCTCCCGGCATCGCGAAAAAGGTGGCGCCGTCAGGCCTCCGTTCCGGGCTCCGTCTGCCGCACGGCTACCAGGTCTTCGAGGTCGGCCTCGACGTGCTGCTCGTGGAGGTCGCGACGAGCATCGTCCACGACATACTGACGGACGTCGTGCGCTGATCCTCCAGGGTCCGGACGAATCCCGCGCGACGGTGAGGCGGCCGCGCGGGTCGAGGAATCTCGGAGCCGGACCCGGAGTCCGATCCTAGAGTGCGATCATCACGTCGAGGTTGAACACCCATCCGTTCCCGCCGACAGCGAACGGCACGCTGCTGTAGCCGACCGGCGAGTCCTTCAGGTACAGGCCCTGCGCATTGACCCGGAGCTCCCGGCGGGCGAACGGATACCACCACACGCCCGTCGTGATGTCGTACGGGTCGCCGTTGTCGCCGAAGATCTTCGAGTACTGGCCGAACACCTGCAGCTGTTGCGGCAGGATCATGTACGAGCTCTGCACCTGAAACCCGTTGTCGGTGATCTTGTCGATCGGGATCGGGCCGGTCGAGACGAAGTTGTCCAGAGTGCGGAAATATGCCTCCACGTCGAACGAGAACCCGCGGTACTTCACCCCTCCGTTCACCGCGAACATCTGGTAGTCCACGTCGGTCACGTTCGCGCCGACGAGAAACGGATCGTCGCTGAAGATCCGGGTCCCGTCGGAGAGACGGATCTGCGAGTTCTCGAATCCTTCGGTGCCGGGCTGGCCCTGGGCGTTCTCGGTGCTGCTCGTGTAGTGCACGCCGAACAGCGTGGCCAGGTCCTCGTGCCCTTCGTAGTCGCCGAAACCGCTCGCCGCGCCGTACTCGCCGGTGGTCGGCATCCACCAGAGAGCGCCGGAGAACGTGTCGAACTTGTCGTCGAGCTGGGCCGCGTTGACGCCGAGCTGGCTGAGGTTGTTGCCGAGCATGGCGTTGTAGTGAAGTCTGGGGAGGATCTCCCCGTTCGCCCAGATGCCGGTGGTGTAGGAACCGCGGAAGTACTCCGCCTTCGTGAACCGGTACCCGATGTTCCCCGCCACGACGACCTGGGCCGGGTCCCCCTGGCTGGTGTTCGCGGTCCAGACGTAGAACAGGTATCGGAATTTCGGGTCGAACATGAACCCCTTGAAGCTGAGGTTCACTTTCTGGAGCTGAAGGTCGTTCCGCTTGTCGATCTCGAACGTCCGTCCGAACGAGTCGGTGTACTCGTCGTCGAGCCCCTGCTGGTTCAGGTAGCGGACATAGCTGAACACCGTCCAGTTGAGGGCGAATTCTTCGGTCTCCACGAGCACGACGCCCTTACCCGGCTCGTAATGCGGGCGCCAGTCTTCGTCGTCCGCGTCCGCATCCTGCGCGGCAAGGGGAACTGCTGCCGCGAGCAGACACGCGACAACCATCCCGAACGAACGCGGCCAGTAGCTCGAGCGCATTCTCAACCTCCCTGCAGGATGTCGTAGTCGTAGTTGATGATGAT
>JARRPS010000044.1:0-10471 GCA_037382625.1 Gemmatimonadota bacterium
GTGATTACCCGGTTCGGCGGGGATAAGGGCGAACCCTATGACCTGATCGTTGATGAGGCCGATGCGTCGGCATCTCAGTTCTTCAGTCAGACCATCGAGAAGTGGAAGGAGATGAGATCGTATCCGGGCCTCGAGCTCGCGGAAATACCGGAAACCGCCCGTGAAGTCGACAGGATCGTCGTATTCCTGAAAGACAGTTGCAGAGGGGTGTTCTAGCCTTCGTGAGCTGGCCCCAGCCTGTCGACGCCGACGCTAGAAAAACACATCCACCCGGCTGATGTCTCCGCTGCGTACCATCTCCGCGTAGGGAGCGCCGACCGTGTGGCCCGCGATCTCGACGGACTCGGACTCCAAAGGCCAGAGCACGATGCGGCGGGGAACGACGCCTTCGGCGAACGTGTCCAGCCGGCCCGGGTTGTGGTACGTGACGTCGCACTGTCCCAGGAATCGGAAACTCACGGTTCCCGCGTCGGTGAAGAACGAGCCTGGCAGGGCGGGGCTCAGCCTCAGCTGAAGCGTACCATCGCTCACGACGAACGGCTGCTCGCCGGCCATCATGGCGGTCCACATGCTCAGGAACTCGGCTGTCGACCCGCTCAGGCGCGCCACGAATCCCGCGCCGTGCAACGAGGGATCGGGGTGGGCGCTGCTCGCGATGAACGAGGAGTTCTCGAGCGGGCTGCGACCGTAGCGAGCCGGGGGTTGGAACGGCACCAGGGCCGTCCCAATGGCCTCGTAGTACTCCTCGTAGAGCCCGGCCCGGAGCAGTTCCAGCAGGTACTTGTATTCCATGTGGAGCCAGATGGACTCGTTCTCCAGCCAGCCCGGTGGGAACGCCTTTGCCCGACCGATCTCGTGCGATTCATCCGCCAGGGAGGTATTGACCTTGTACATCCCGAGCTCGCGGTCGAACAGATCGCTCTCCTTCACCCGCTGGTGCAAGGAGCGGGCGGACGCGGTGTCTGCCTGCACTTTGAGCGCGTGGACCGGTCCCTCCAGGAATGGAGGCAGCGGGGCGGGCTCGAATCGCTTCACCCAGACGTAGGACCGGCCCTGATCGTCCCGCTCGGGCTGGCCGTTCGCGTCCAGGATCTCCTCGGCGTCGATCGCACGATACGCCAGGTAGGTGAGCGGCACACCGGCGCTCAGTTCCAGTGAACGTTCGATACCGAGCGCGACCTTGGCCCGGAAGTCCATGAGTACGGGGTGCAAATCCCGACAGGTGAACGTCTGCGTCGCGCCGTCGATTCCCAGTCGGGTGTCGTCGCGATACGTCTCCCGCGCGGCGGACATCCGGTCCCAGCACACCTCGTCGCGGTCCGGGTCAGACGAATCCGCCCAGGCAGACAGCGCCTCCCGAACCTGCTCCAGGAGCCGCACCTGCTCGATCGGCAGCACCACGGCCGCTTCGGGCCGGGTCTGCATGGCGTCCGTCAGGAAGGTCAGCAGTCGATGGAGTTCGTACGTCTCGCTCATCGAGGAGCCGAACAACCCCGGCAGGCCGTTGAGGGCATCGTACCATCCGGGTTTGCCCGCCTCCATCTCGATCCCCATGCCGCACGGATCGAGCGTGCTGAACTTGACGACGGCGAGTCCCACGAGCTTCGCCAGGACCGTGGTTCGATACACCTCGCCGTGCCCATGCGCCGTGCGCATGAGGCGGGCGTGCTCCGGTCGCGACTCGATCAGCGCCATCTTCTCACCGTCCGCTTCATGCACCGCCCCGTACTGGCGGATTCGACCGTCATGGGTTCGCACGTACCGCCGGGAGCGGGGCGGCACCACCGCCGCGCTGTCGAAGTACGCCACACGCGACTCGCCGGTGAGCAGCTCGTCTTCCCTGTCGGGATAGACCGCGAGGTAGGTGTCGATCAGATCGAGGTTGTAGAACCAGTGATCGACCCAGTAGCCTTCCCCGAAGGTCGCCTCCGCGTGCTGGGTTGCTAAGCTCAACACCTCCGCGATGAACTCCTCCAGGTCCACCGTCAGACCGGCCGACGTACTGCGGATGGCCTGCACCAGCTCCCCGAGTGTGAAGGTCCCCTCGAGGACGGGCTTCAGCAGTTCAGGCTGCTCGACGAACGTCAGGACCCCGGCAAGCGCCTCGGGTGACAGCGTGAACCGACTCCCATGCACGACCAGCGGATTGTACCCATCCAGCTGAATCAGTCCCAGGAAGCTCAAGGCATTGAAGTCCGTCACCTTCGGATTCAGCAGGACATCACACCGGCGGTTCTGATTCACATCCCGGTAGTTGCCGTTTCCCTGTGAATAGGGCTCCGGAGCCAGATAGAAGTCGTTGTAATCCCGCTCCAGATCGCCATGCTTGCGCGAGTAGACATGGTAAACGACCGGGCGTTCAGCCTTTCCCATGACGAGCGGCCAGCCTCCGCGCATCACGTTGTCCAGGAATGTCTGACGGCAGTAGGCATCGAACAGGGGCATGCCGGTTCGGGTATCGACCACGTCCGTCAGCTCCATGACGAGCTGCTGCGCCTCCTGCCGCTTGTCTTCGAGGTACGATGCTCTGCCTATGCGTTCGGCCATCGCGAAGAGCCGCTCGTCACTTGCAGCATGTCCGATCAACGCGTGGAGTGTGGTCGCTTCCCCGGGCTCCAGCGTGGCCTCGAGCCCGAAGAGGCCGGCCGGCGTGCGTCCCACCGTGACCTGCGGCTGCGATACGAGATCTGCCAGAGCGGTCCTCGCGAAGTTCCGAGGCCCGCTCAGCGAAGTGTCCTCTCCGAACACCAGCCCCGGGTCCACCAGAGCCGGCAGGCGCCGCGCGGAACCTCCATCCTCGGCAAACGCGAGGTAGAAGTGCCCCGCCTGGAACTCCACCACCTCGGCCGTGTCTCCCGCGCTCGCCCGCAGCCGGTAGAACGGGATGCCTCGCTCCAGGTGGAACACCTCCATCCACGCTTCGAGCGTGCGGCTGATCTGCTTCAGGCCCCAATTGTCCGCGCCATAGGGGATCACTCGGGGCATACCGTCCAGCAACTCGAAAGAGATGGGGCGATCGCTGACGTTCGTGACTCGCACCTGCCGCACGAGTCCGGCGAACTCTTCGCTCGGCAGCACGAAGTAGAGCACGTTCGTCTGCACACCCTGCGCCGGATTGGTGGCTTGCAGCTCCAGCTCATTCAGGCCCACGAACATCTGAGTCGATTCATCGCGTTGCCACGGCGAGAAAGGCTCATACAGCGATCCACCCTCACCCCCGGTCAACTTGAGGAATGTCCGGAATCCCGTGTACGGAGTGCTCTGGTAGGACTTGTTGGCGGGCAGAAACTCCATGATCGGGTTGTCCTTGTTGCCGATGCCAAAGCTGGCGATGGCCTGTCCACGGTTGACGTAGAAGACCCACGTCGGCGTCCCGAGAGGACCGGCAATGCCCGGCAGAAAGCTGGAGAAAGGCAGACCGCTGGCGAAGCTCTCAAGGATGAATCGCTGGGAATCGTCGAAAGATGTTCCGGGCATGCTGCTCTTCCCTGGTGGCTGGGGTCACAACGGCGTTGCCAACGGCGGCGGGCAAAGTCAACCGCGAAGCTGCTTCGGGGCAAGGAACGGCAGACCGAGCCCGCCGTGCCACCTGCCGCCGACGCCGAACAGGGGCACGCCGGCTCCTGTATCCTCGGTTCCCGTGCAGACGAAGTCCGCCGCGGGAACTTCATTGGCCCTGCCGGTCTTCCTGGCGTGAGAAGCGGTAGTGACACACCATCCATTCCTGGCCCTGCCGCAGACCGAAGAGCTCGGCGCAGGCCATGAAGAAGATCCTCCAGCGCTGAATCCACCGCTGCACCGCCGCTTCGCCGTAAACCGGGGCGAGCACGGCCCGGGTTTCGTCCCGCCGCGCATCGAGCGACTCGAGCCACGCGTTGGCGGTCTTTTCGTAGTGGCGACCGTCCCAGGTCCACTGCCGGTCCAGGCGCAGGTCGCGCTGGAAACGCAGAGGCAGGTCCGCGCTGGGCATGATTCCGCCGGAGAAGAAGTGGCGGCTCATCCAGTCGCCGGGGCCGTTGTCGACGAAGGCGTAGGGCGTGGAGCGGTGGCAGAAGATGTGCATGAAGAACTGCCCGCCGGGGCGCAGCCAGCGGCTGATGCGGCCGAGCAGCTCGCCATAGTTGCGCATGTGTTCGAACATTTCCACGGACACGGCGCAGTCGAAGCGATCGTCGATATCGAAATCGTTCATGTCGGCGGTGATCACGCGGATGTTGTCCAGGCCGCGGGCTTTCGCTTCGCCCTCAATGAACCGTCTCTGGGCGGCCGAATTGCTGACGGAGGTCACGGAGCAGTTCGGGTAGTGGCTCGCGATCCAGAGCGACAGGGAGCCCCAGCCGCAACCGAGGTCGAGCACGTCCATGCCATCCTGGATGCCCGCGCGCTCGCAGCTGATCGCGAGGCTGCGCGCTTCCGCCTCGTCGAGGTTGGACGTGGACTCGTCCCAGAAGCAACAGCTGTACTTGCGGTGCTTGCCCAGCACCGCGCCGAAAAACGCCGCGGGCACCTCGTAGTGCTGCTCGTTGGCGAGTTCGGGGACTGGGGCGACCTCGGCTTCGTTCATCGCCGCCACGAAGGCATTCTTGGCGTCGGAAGACGCCTGCGGGTCACCGGCCTGGATGGCTTCGAGGCGGTGGCGGCACAGGCGCCGAATGCCAGCCCGGATGACGCCGTCGGGCACCAGGCCCTTCTCCGCCCAGCCGATGGCGCGGCTGCCGCGCTTGGTGTTTCCGTCCATCACTTCCGTCTCTATCGCCCTGGTGTGTTCCCCGGTCGTACAAGTCAGGACGCCTGTCACTGAGAATGACACTGGCCGGGCCGGACAGCTACAGTGACAGCTCTTCCGCAGGTCCTGCACGCGGGCAGCGGTGAACGCTAGATTGTGGAGGGGTCCGCAACCCTTGACCGTGTGAGGCCGGGTAGCGTGTCACTTCGTGCCAGCTTCCTCGCTCTGTTCGCTGTGCTCTCGGTCGTCCCGCTCATGGCCGTCAGCGGCCGGCAGGAACCGACTGACCGCTCCCTGGTCAGGTCAAGCTCGAACCTGAGGACCCTCGCCCCCCTGTTCCCCATGCGTGCGTATAGCACGAGAAAGGTTACCGATCATGGGCATCAGTCCGACCACACCCGGCGTGCACCACGTCGCGTTGCGCGTGACCGATCTCGACCGATCCAGGGGTTTCTACGCTGACACCCTCGGTCTTCCTGTCGTCCTCGAACAGCCCGGTCTCGTGATCGTGATGGCCGGTGCGACCCCGATCGGACTTCAGGGCTCGACCGAGCGCACCCCGCCCGGTGATGCGTTCGACCCGATGCGCGTGGGCCTCGACCACCTCGCCATCGCGTGCGAGGAGGAGTCCGAGCTTCACAGGGTCGCCGGGGCGCTATCGGATGCAGGCATCGAGAACACGGGTGTCAAGCTCGACGAGACACTGGGCAAGCTGTATGTGGCGTTCAAGGATCCGGACCGGATCTCCTGGGAGTTCTACATGGCGTAGCAGTAGAAGGACACGTATTACCCGCGGCTGGAGGACTCCCACGCCCACCTCGCGCCGAGCTCGACGAACCGCGGCTCCGCGCGAAGCGCGTCGAACGCGGGGTCGATCTTCAGGAACGCGAGCCACGGATCCCGTTCGTCGCATGCCCGTTCCAGCCAATCGAGCGCCCGGTGCGTTTCCCCGCGCCCCAGGTGGACCAACACGTCGCAGATCGGCCTCACGTAGCGTGCGGATCGCTGCGTAGCGAGCTGCTCGAGCACGTCCGCCGACTCTGGTCGACGCGCCAGGCCGTAGGCCCAACCCAGGTGGGCCAGAAACCACGGGGTGCGACCCGACCGCTCGACGGCCGTCTCGAGGTGCGGAATCGCGACCTCAGGACCCGATTCGTAAACGTGGGCCCAGCCCGTGAGCCAGTGCGCCATGGAGAGGTCGGAGTCCAGTTCGAGGGCTCGCTCCAGCTGCGCGATGGCCTCCGCGTATCGACCCGCTCCGATGAGCATCCAGCCCAGGTGCGCGTTCACGAACGGTGAGAGCGGGTCCTGCTCGAGGGCGCGTCGTGTGCTCTCCACGGCCTCGTCGGGGCGGTCCGTCACGAGAAATACCGGAGACAGGTAATAGTGTGCGGGCGCGTATCCGGGCTCCATCTCCACCGCGCGCCGAAGCTCCGCCTCGGCGGCAAACGGCGACCACTCGTGGAACGCGCGGAGGAAACCGAGGGTCGCGACCGCCTCTGCGAGCTCCGGGTCGATCTCGAGAGCTCGGAGCGAGGCGGCCTTCGCCTCCGAGAACGCCTTGGACGGTGGCATCTCGCCGAACCAGCCGAGGAGAGCATGGCAATCCGCGACCCCCACGTGAGCGAGGGCGTACTCGGGATCGACCCGAAGCGCCTCGCGAAAATACGCCAGAGCGGTCTTGAGACCTGCTCCCCGCCGGACCCAATGGGAGCGGCCCTTCAGATAGAGGGCATAGGCCGAGATGTCCCGCGTGGGCTCGAGATCGATCCGTCGACGCTCGGACGTCGTAAGGGTGGCGTGAAGCCCGGCGGCGACCTGGCGGGCGACGTCGCTCTGGATCGCGAACACGGAGTCGAGATCTCTGTCATACTGCTCGGCCCACAGGTGCTCGTCGGTCCGGGCGTCGATCAACTGGGCATTGATTCGCACTTCGTTCCCGGCTCGCTGGATCTCCCCCTCCAGAATCGTGGTGGCTTCCAGTTCCGCACCGATCATTCGGACCGACTTGGTCGTGTTCCGGTACCGGGCCGTCGAGGTGCCGGAAATCACCTTGAGGCCTCTGATCTTCGCCAGCCGGTTGATAATGTCGTAGGTGACACCATCGCTGAAGTACTCGGTGTCGGGGTCGCCACCGACGTTCACGAAGGGAAGAACCGCCACGGAGCGGGCCTCGCCGTGAACTCCGGGGGCGCGGACTTCGTGCGCGAATTCCGCGAGCTCCGGCGGCGGTTCAATGCCGAGCTCCTCGCGGAGCCGTCGCATGTGAGACTGGGCGTGTCGGAGCGCGCTGGCGGGGTCTCCGGCAACCGCCAGGGACCGCACGAGTCGGAGGGCCACGGAGGATCGGTACGGATCCTCGGCCAGGAGCCTCTCCCACCAACGCGCCGCTCGAGCCGAATTCCCCGTGCCCTCGGCTCCACGAGCCAGCGTCTCCAGGCAGCGCGCGTAGAGCACGGAAAGCCGGGCTCGCTCTTCGTCCATCCAGCCCTGGAAGTCGCGAGAGTCCAGGTGGAACCCTTCGAGGAATGGACCCGCGTACAGCTGGACGGCTCGGGATGAATCGCCTGCGTGCACCGCTTGCTCGAACTCGATCGCGTCCACCTGAACCACCGAGCGGTTGATCCGCATCAGGTCCCCGGCCGCAATCACCCCATCGCTGCCGATCTTCTGTCTCAGCTCGTACAGGGTATTCGAAAGCCGATGCCGAGCCGCAGCGTTCTGCCCTTCCGGCCACAGGAGGGCAACGAGCCGCTCCCGACTTACTCCTCCCTCGCCGGCGGCGGCGACCAGCGCCAACAGTCCCAGGGGGTACACCTGTCCCGACCGGCTCACGAGGGCGCCGGTAGAATCGCTCAGGGCCGCTCCTCCGAGAACCTGCAGACGGTACATGCGCGACTCGAGGTGCCGAGGGATCGGCGATATCCATCGGATACTCCGCGGATAGACGACCCGCATAATACGTACGGGACCCTTACGGTTGCCAGCAGGAATCGCGGTGTCGACCGGGCCCCGGGCCCCGGCCATTCCGAGGTCGCCACCGCTTCGACCGACGCAGAAAGGAGACACGCCATGTGTCGAGCGACCACGCTAGTATCCTTCGCGGCCGTCGCGCTCTTCCTCGGCGCGTGTGGGGATCATCCGGCAGACGATCTCATGGGCCCCCTCCCGGCGACGCAGACCCTCGCTTCCCGAGGTCAGCCGGACAAGGCACTTCCGTTCCACGGCAGCGGCACCGGGTGGATCACCAGCCAGGTCTTCGCACCTGGATTCCCTGTCGAGCGCAGCACATTCGAGGGTCGATGCTCGATTCCCTCCGACTACATCGTGGAGTTCTCTGCGAACGGCGAGGCCACACGTCTCGGCGAGTTTACGATCGTCTTCGGCCACTGCTCGCGGATGAATATGGACGCCGGAACGGGCGCCGTCTCGTTCGACTACGGTGATGGGCGTGCGACCTTCGTCGCCGCGAATGGAGATGAACTCCACGGAACCTACGACGACGGAGACGCCGACCTCATGGCCGACGGAACTGTCGCATGGCACGACACGTTCGTGCTGGCGGGCGGTACCGGACGGTTCGAGGGTGCAGTCGGAGGTGGCGCTGAAATGGGTGTGACGGATTCCGTCACGGGTTGGACGACCTGGGAATTCGAGGGGATCATCACCTACGATGCATCCAACTAGGGCCTGACCCGGGCGGTTTCGGAGTGTCGGGCACGTTCCCGGACGCGACAGACGAAATCACGAACGCCCCGTCCGACGGGGCGTTCGCACATCGGGCCCCGGTGGATTTGACAGGAACCGCCTGAAGGGAGAACGAGGGCAGAGTCCCTCGGTTCGCGGTGCCCGCCCTCGAGCGCCTCACGCAGGCGGTCCCCTGCGAACCACCCCGTTCGCGTGGCGGTGCGTGCACTCAACTGCTTTCAGTTGCATTCACGCGCATTTTGGCGATTTCACTTGCACCCAGTTGCGCTCATTCCTCCTCAGTTTGTTACAGCTGTGGTTACAGTACGGATGCAGTTCGTCTCTGAATGGAAAGGTCCCACCAGCTGACATGGCGGTCAGGTGCAAGGGACCCGATCGTGTGCGCAACGTCGTTCCGTGCGTCTAGAATCGGGCAGCATGCCTGCGTCAAAGGAGGGGTCATGGCCGACCGGCCAGTAGCAGTCGTCGGTGCCGGATTGATCGGCTGCAGTTGGGCAGCCTACTACGCCGCGCAAGGACTCAACGTCAGGGTGTCCGATGTGCGAGCAGGTTACGAGGACGCAGCAGCAGCGAGGATCGGCTCGTTGGCCGGGGAGCTGCCGGGTGTGGACTTGGAGAATGCCATGACGCGTGTGGCGTTCTTCACTTCGATAGAAGAGGCGGTAGAGGGCGTTGAACTCGTGTAGGAGAACGGCCCCGAACGAGTCGATATCAAGCAGCAGGTGTTCGCGGACTTCGAGCGCTTCGCCCCTGTCGGCGCACTCCTCGTGTCCTCCAGCTCGGGCATTGTTCCGGCGGACCTGTCGGCCCGGATGACCGCGCCCGAGCGTGCCCTGATCGGCCATCCCGCCAACCCCGCTCACCTCTTGCCCGTGGTGGAGATCTGTGGCGGGGAGGACTCGCCGCGCGAACTCGTGGAGCGTCTGGAGAAGTTCTACCGCGATTGCGGGCGGGTGACCGCCACTCTGAACAAGCCCATCGAAGGTTTCGTGATCAACCGGTTGCAGACGGCCCTGTTACGCGAGGCCATGTATCTCGTCGGCGAAGGCGTCGTGGATGTGCGCGATCTCGATCAGCTGTTCATGGCCTCGCTGGGCGTGCGCTGGGCCTCCATCGGTCCCTTCCTGACCGGCCAGCTCGGCGGCCGGGAAGGTGGCTTCCGCGGGATTGCCGAGAACATTCTGGCATCCCTGTTCGCATCCATGGGCTACGAGCCGGTGTCCGAGAAGACGCTGGACATGCTGGAGCAGCAGACCGGCGAGTTCTATCCCATGCGGAAGATGAAGGACTTCGCCAGAGTGCGCGACGAGCGACAGCTGGCGATTCTAGACATTCAGCGCAGGCACCCGCTCGACTGACCGGAGCATCCCGGGTCGAACGGGAGGCCAGCCGAATGGCGAGCGGCGGGGTGAAGTTGAACTACGTGAAGATCTACGCCGACGATCATGGCGAAACCCACTTCAAGGATGAGGAGCTGCCGATGGCGTTCCTCGACTATGCACCGCCAGCACCGCCACTGTGGGTGGGGCCGCAGGGGAAGGCCACGGGTGTCACCGTCTGCGGGTTTCCGCCCGCCTGGTACGGAGACTTGCATCCGGCTCCCAAGGTCGAGTGGATCATGCTCATGACGGCAACGATCGACGTCGAAGTGAGCGATGGCGAGAAGCGAACGTTCACGGCCGGCACGGAAAGTTCCATTGTCTATCTCGATAACATCGGAAGCAAAGGGCACATCAGCCGCAACGTGAGCGACGAGCTGTCGATCGTCATGGTGACCGAGGTCGAGTAGGCGATCGCCTCGGAGCCCGGCACCAGTGAAGCTCGCAGTTGAACGTAGCAGAGGGTCCGAAGCCGCCAGGCCTCGGACCCTCGACCCCGCCGTCGTTCCGCGGCTGCCGGGTTCGTGTGTCGGCCCTGGGCCCTATTCGATCGTCGACCAGTTGGCATGGACCATATGCCACCCGTCCGCTTCGTGCCGGTACACGGACGTGGCCTTCCAGCGGGACACCACCTGCCCGTCTGGCGCCAGGCCATGGT
>JARRPS010000045.1:0-14592 GCA_037382625.1 Gemmatimonadota bacterium
GCCGACTCGTCCAGTCCGGAAACAGCAGCGCGTCGGATACGGCCCCGGAGATCTCGATCAGTCCCACCGTCAACGCGGCATAGGCGGCCGCGGTCACCCAGACCTTCCGCCGCCGTGCCTCGCGTACGAAGGCGCCGAGGCGCGCCACGATCCCGCTCAATCCGCTCGCTCTCCTTCTCTTTCGTAGAATCCAAGGCCCGGACGCGACCTGCCAGTGGGCTCGTCGCGTTTCGATCAGCATAGAGAAAGCCGACCGCGTCGGGACGTCTGCCGGCCCTGGCGGCGCCGCGCTGCCTTCGATCCGATAGCGACCGGACACGGCACCCGGGAATCGAATCGCCGGCTCGGGGGTAACGGACATCCGCATTAGACCGGTCTCCGCCGGCACCTCTGCCAGGAGTGTATCGATGATCTGCGCACGCCGACCCGTCCTCTCCGCTCGCCGGCTCTCCCTGGCACTGGTTCTCGCCGGCTCCATCGGCGCCACCGCCTGCAACGATCTGAACGAGCCGGAGCCGGTCACGAAGATCGAGGCGCTCCCCCGGGATCTGACGCCCACCGAAGAGGAGTTGATCGGCGCGGGAGACGACTTCACCTTCGCCTTCCTCGCGCAACCTCTTCGTGTCGCCGCTGAGCGCTTCGATGGCACTCGGCATGGCCCTCGCGGGAGCGGAGAACGAGACCTTCACGGCGATGCGGGATGCTCTCGGTCTCGAGGGCATCCCGCGCGAGGAGATCGGCGCTTCTTACCACAGCCTGATCGGATTGCTCACCGAGCTCGACCCTAGCGTACAGATGGAGATCGGCAACTCGGTCTGGCTCCGCTCCGGGTTCGATCCGGAAGCCGCGTACCTCGAGGAAGTCGAAGCGGACTTCGACGCTCGCGTCTCGGCGCTCGACTTCGCCGATCCCGCGGCGGCCGACACCATCAACGCCTGGGTGTCCGAGGCGACCGGAGGCGAGATCGAAGGCATCGTGACGCCGCCCATCTCTCCGCTGACCGTCGCCTTCCTGATCAACGCGATCTACTTCCGGGGGGACTGGACGATCCAGTTCGACCCCGCGGACACGCGTCCGGGGCCGTTCCGGCGGGAAGACGGCACCGTGGTCACGGCTCCGCTCATGCACCTGTCCGACGGCGAGTTTCCGTTCGCGTGGACCCCGGAGTACACGGCCGTCGAGCTGCCGTACGGGGGCGAGGCGTTCGCGATGACGCTCGTGCTGCCGCCGGAAGGAGTGACGCTGGCGGATTTCGTCGCGGAGCTCGACGCCGACGCGTGGAAGCTGATTCTCGCTTCGCTCTCCCCCCGGGAGCCCCCCGTGGTGCTTCCGAAGTTCCGGCTCGAGTACGACAAGCAGCTGAACGAGGTCCTGAAGGCAATGGGGATGGAGCCGGCATTCGACCCGTCCGTCGCGGATTTCTCCCGAATGCACCGCTATGCGCTGGACATGCAGCTTCACGTGAGCGAGGTGAAGCAGAGGGCGTTCGTGGAAGTGGACGAGAAGGGCACGACGGCGGCAGCCGTGACTTCGGTCGAGGTCGGAGTGACGTCGGCGCCGATCGGCTTCACGGCCGACCGGCCGTTCCTGTTCGCGATCCGCGAGCGGCTGTCGGGAACGATCCTGTTCGTTGGTATGGTCTTCGACCCGACAGCGAGTTGAGCTGCCCTCGACCCCTGTACCGGAGGTCCGCAGATTCAGTCCGACGACCACCGGGTCACGCTGGCCCTGTGGCGGCCTTCCGGCTGACGGGAGCTACAGCCCGGAAAGCAGCCCCAGCATCCAGGCCGACGCCAGTCCCGCGTAGATCCCGAGAATGTAGCCCGCCACCGCCATCAGCAGGCCCACGGGGGCCATCGCCGGGTGGTAGATGCCGGCGACGATCGGCGCGGTTCCAACGCCGCCGATGTTTGCCATGCTGCCGGTGGCGATGAAGAAAGAGGGCGCCCGCAGCAGTCGCGCCGCGATGATCAGCACGACCGCGTGGATCGCGATCCAGAGCATGCCGGCGAGGAAGAAGGCGGGCGCGTCGAGCACGGCGCGCAGATCGCCCTGCGCTCCGATCCCGGTCAGCATCAGGTACAGGGCCACGTATCCCATGCGGGACGCTCCGACTTCCTCGAGCTTGCGAACCGGAGTGAAGCTGAGCAGCAAGCCTCCCGTGACCACGATCAGCACCGCCCACGTCGTGTGACTGATGATCGTCGGGTCACCGAGCGTGGGCATCCTCTGGCCGAGGATGACGGAGACGATCGCCCCCGAGAGGCCGAGGCCGAGAATCACGGCCAGGTCCGGGATCGTGGAGGGGTGACGAACGGCCTCCACCTCGGCCAGGCGCCGGTTCGTGTCCTCGATCGCCGAGCGGTCCGCGTTCAACCAGCGGTCGAAGATCGGCTGAAAGGCGCTGAACAGGAGCAACACGCCCATCCAGCCGTAGCCGACCACCGTGTCCACGACGATGACGGGCGCGAAGATCTCCTCGGGCGTGCCGACGCTCTCGGCGATCGCCACCATGTTCGCGGTGCCCCCGATCCAACTTCCGCTCAGCGCGGCGAATCCCTTCCAGGCCTCCTCGGGAAGCCAGCGGCCGAAGACCAGGTAGGCGACCTGCGCGCCCAGCACGATCCCGAGTGAGCCGGCCAGGACCATGGCCACGGCGGTCTTACCGAGCTTGAGGATGCTCCTGACATCCACCGTGATCATCAGCAGGAGCAGGGCCATGGGAAGCAGGTACCGCGTCATCCAATCGTAGACGGGGGAGGTCGCGGGGAGGATTCCCAGGGTCGTGGAGATGGTCGGCACGAAGTAGGCGAAGATCACCGGTGGCAGATACCGGAACACTCCTTCGAGCCGCGGGCGCTCGCTGAGCCAGAAAATCGTGGCCAACACCGCCGCCAGGTAGGCGAGGACGGCCATCGGGTCCTGGATCAGGGGTCCGGTCATCGGTTCAGTCCCGACTGCCTGAATACGCACCTGGCTCTGCCGCGCCGGCTCGACGCTCGAGGCCCGGTCGATAGCTGCGCACGAGGGCTCGATCGATCTCGGCCTCTGTCCAGGCCACCCGTTTCAACTCGCCCCGTGCGAACATCTCCAGCTGGTCGGTGAGATTCGGCGAGTCCTCGCGCGAGCTCTGCCCGTAGGCGAGCACGGAGTACGCCCGCGGGACATCTCCGAACTCGACCGCGAACACCCAGCCGTCGCCGCTGTAGGCGACCTGCTTCCCGTCTTCCGCCTCGGCGTAGTAGGTGACGCGAAAGCAGCCGAGGGTGCCCGAGCAGCCGTTAGCGGGGATGTCCAGGTCGCCGAGTCGATAGCGGTGGACCTCGCCCCATTCCACGTTCCACGCCCCGAACAGCCCCTTCGTCTCGGCGACGGCGCCGGCGAACGCTAGCGCCGCCGACCACGTATCGGCGAGACCCCGCGGCGTGCCGACCGGCTCGTCCGTCGTCCACGGTTCGGCGAACAACGAGTTGAACCGGTCGTTGAACGGGCGCCGATCCTCCTCGTCGATCATGGCGTCGTAGTACCGATAGTACCAAACCTTGAACAGAACGCCCCCCCGACTGTCTGACGCCGTCGTATTGTCCCAGTCCTCCAGGAACGAGGCTGCCGCTGCGATCTCGTCGGCGGTGACGGTCACGGGAGCCGGCGCACCGGCCGGATCGGGCGCCCGTCCGGCGGCCTCCGCCGCGTCGGCGAGGCGCTTCGCGACCTGGTCCACGGCATCCTGCGCCCCACCGGCCGCCGACTCTTCCAGCGCGGCCCGATCCCGTTCCAGGACCTCGCGCACCGCGTACACCAGGTCGTTCTTCATGCGTTCCGCCAGCAGCATCGTCATCGAGTGCTTGCGCGCGATCACCTCCTCGAGGTCGAGCCGGTCGTCGCCGTGCACGAGCGAAGCGCCGAGCTGGCTGCGCAACCGGAGGCGCGGCTCGGGGAAATACTCCGGCCAGTCGGCCGGGTCGAACGGCTCGTTCAGGTTTGCGTAATGGAACGGGTCGTTCTCGTTGTGCGTGTAGCCCCCGTCCGGGTTCAGCAGCTGGGGCAGGGAATCCCACGGCACGATCTCGCTCCACACGTCGAACGATGAGACCGCCTCGACCGCCGTCGTGTCCCGGCCGCTTGGCACCGGGTACTCGGGGATGGTCGCGTTCCACACGTAGAAGATGTTCCCGTCGCGGTCGGCGTAGGTGAAGTTCGATACCACCTGCGCCCGGATCCGCATCGCCGCCTTCCACTCCTCGAGGCTGCGGGCCCGCATCATCTTGAGGAACTGCTCGGCGTACCGGAACACGCCCTGCTCGCCCGACCTTACGACGTAGAGCAGGGAGTCGGTGCGATGGAACACGGGCCCGATCGAGGTCGCGAAGAGCTCCCGGCTCTCGGTGCTGATCGTGCCGTCCTCCTCGAGCACCTCCACCGTGATCGTCTGGCGCTCGAGCGGATGCACGTCCCCGTCGAACCGGTAGTGGTCCCGTCGCTCGGGATCCACGGCCACCGAATAGATCTCCTCGATGTCCGGGTTGTTGTTCGTCGTTGCCCAGCCCAGGTATGGGTTGAAGCCCCCGTTGAAGTACAGGGGGTAGCCGACCCGGAAGTCCCCGTAGATGTCCAGCACGCCGGGCACGCGGATGTGGGCCTCGTAGTAGCCGGCGCGCCAGTTGAGATGCGGATTCCGGAGCAGGATCGCATTGCCCGAGGTGGTGCGGGACGGGGCCAGCGCCCAGGCGTTGGAGCCATCCTCCGCGCCGCCTGATGCTTCCCGATCCAGCGCTTCCCGGCGTTCCAGCGCCTGCATGAACTGGCGCACGGCGGGCTGGATCTCTTCCTCCGCCCAGCGGGACGCGACGTCGGTTCCGGTGAAGGTCGGGCGCACCCAGTCGGAGAACTCGTCCGGGTGAAGCTCGATGTACCGGTTCACCGCGGCGGCGTAGCCCTCGAACATCGCCCGCGTGTCCGGCTCCAGCAGGTCGTAGGTCGCGGCGGCGTGGTTCCAGGTCCGGCGCCATTCGAACGCATCGTCCAGCGCCTCGCGTCCCTCGTACCGTGCCAGGTCGCCGCGCGCCCGCACCAGGCCTCGTACCACGCGCTCGCCGTGGTCCTCGAGGTGGGCCCAGGCGAGGCCGTAGAAGGCGGCCTCGATGTCCTCGGCCAAAATGTGCGGCACACCGTAGCTGGTCCGCCGGATCTCGACCCGTTCGGGGAGGGGACGATCCCCGCCTCCGGGAGCCAGCGCTTCGCCGTCCGGCGGCGTCGGGCCGGAGGCGCAGGCGGAGGCACAGGCCGTGGCCGCGACCATGGCGAGCGAGATCGGTCGGAAGAGTCGAATCATGGAGGTGCCCGCGGTTCATGCCGGAAGTCTCGCGCGGACCGCAGTCCAGATCCGCGACGGGAGAATCGGAGCGGGAAACTACCCCGCCGGCACGGTCGGGGAAACTTCCGCGCAAGTCTCGTGTGTCTATCTGTCGCGCTGCGTCGCGTCTCCGCGAGGGCGCGGGCGCACGCCCGTGTCGGCGCGGACGTTGCAGCCGACGCAAATCCCGTCATATTCGGGCGACCGTCCGCCCCGCGCGCACGCGCGTCGCGGCAGACCACCCGGGGTAGAACAGAGAGCGAGTCGAGTATGGCTGACGACGGCCCTTGGCAGCGGATCCGGCGCTCCCGCATCGCGGGGGTACTGGCCGTGTATGCGGGGGCCGCGTGGGTCGTGCTCCAGCTGATCGACGTGCTGGACGGGATCGTCCCGCTGCCGGAGTGGGTCGGGCCGGGGGCGCTGATCCTGCTGGCGATCGGTCTCGTTGTGGTACTGGCCACCGCGTTCGTGCAGGGATCTCCGGAGACGCAGTCGAAGGCCGAGGCGGAAGAGGTGCCGGGGGCGTGGGAGCTGGATCTCGACCGGATCGACGACGAGATCCGCGCCGGGGGGATTCCGCACCTGACCTGGGCGCGAGCGGCTCTGGGCGGCGTCGTGGTCTTCTCGCTGCTGTTCGGGGCGGCCGGTCTGGTGGCGTTCCTGAAGTATCGGAACGCAGTGCCCGCCGCCGTACCGGAGCTCGTGGCGGGCGAAGTCCCCGAGCCGGGGCTGGCGGTGCTCCCGTTCGACCTCCGTGTCACCGACGAGGAACTCGAGGTGTGGGACGAGGGGCTCGTGGTGACCGTCGCCGCGAACCTCGACGGGGTGGAGGGAGTGCGCACGATCGACTACGGGACCGTTCTCGCGCGATGGGCGGAGCGGGTGCCGGAGGGACAGGTGCCGGATCTTCAGACCGCGCTCGGCGCCGCCCGTGCGGCCGGCGCGGAATGGGCGGTGCGGGGCAGCCTGCTCGAGATCGGCGACGACGTCCGGATCGATGCCACCGTGCGTTCCGTCTCCTCCGGTGAGACGCTCGACCAGATCCGCGTCGAGGGGTCGGCCGAAGATCTCGTTTCGCTGATCGATCGTCTGTCGGTCGAGATCCTGCAGGTCATTCTTCCGGAACACGGCCTGGAGGGGAGCATCGGTCTCGGCAGCGTCGCCAGTGGGTCTCCCGAGGCCGTGAAGGCGTGGGTCGAGGGAGAGCGAGACTACCGGCTCGGTCGCTTCGCCGAGGCCGACGAAGCCTTCCAGAGAGCGGTCGACGTCGACTCGATGTTCGCGCTCGCCTGGTTCCGGCTGGCGCAGTCGAGGGGCTGGCGCGGGACATCGCCCGATGTCCTCTCGGATGAGGACGCGTGGGTGCACGTCGCCTCGCTCGCCGATCGGCTGTCGCCGCGGGAACAGCTGATCGTGCGGGCCCAGCGGTCGCTGAGCGGAGCCGACTCGATCGCGGCCGATTCGCTGCTGGCGTTCGCGTCCCGTCACCCGGACGACTCGGAAGCCTGGTACATCCTCGGGGAAAGATACTTCCACCTCCAGACCGCGGAGACGTGGGAACGCGCGGATCCGGCGTTCGAGCGCGCGATCGCGCTCCAGCCGCGGTTCGTACCGTACCACATCCACGCGATCGACCTCGCCTTCCAGTTGCATGCCGACAGCACCGTCGCCCGGGAGCGGGTCGAGCGGCTGGAGAGGGTCGCGCCGGAGTCCCCGCAGGCGCGCCTGGGCCGCGTCGCCTACGACCTCTCGTACGGGTCGCCGCAGGAGCGGGAAGGGGCCGCAGCGAAGCTCGACGGGCTCGCGCTCTCCGAGGCGTTCTACCTGATGGGCCGGCTCTCGCATCCCGCGCACTCCCGGGCCCAGGAGCATGTCGCCTACAACATCCTCCAGCGGCCGGGCGTTTCGGAGCTCGACCGCGAACAGTTCAAGCTCGGCGGGGTGTTCTCGCTCAGCTTGATGGGCCGTCAGAACGAAGGACTCGAGCTCGCGGCGACCGTGGGCGATCACCTCCGGCGCCTCTGTGTCGCCGCGCAGGTGACGGTCATGACCGGCGTGCTCGATTCCGGCCAGTACGACCGTGTCGCCGACCCGGGCGTCCTTCGTGCTGCGCTCTCTGGCAGTTCGTCCCCGGACGATGCGACGGGCCTCGTGAATGCGGCTTCGTGCGGCCGACACCTCGCCGAGGTAGCGGGCCGGTCGGCGGATGTCGGGGCCTGGCTGGCGATCCGGGATTCCGCACTCGCGATGCTCCCGACGGAGCGGCGGGGTGCCGTGGAGTCGGAGCAGGCATTCGGGGATTCGGTGTCGGCGGTCGCCCTCGATCTCTGGGCGGGGCAGGGAAACCGCGCCTGGGACCGCCTGCAAGGCAATCCCTTCCTCGGCTACGAAACGTCTATGTGGAGGGTGTTCCGCGGCCACGTCCTGGGGGCATCGGGTCGGCCCGAACAGGTGCTGGGTGTCCTGGAGGCTCTGCCGCGGAACGTGATCGCATCGCTCCATCGCGCTCGGGCACTGGAAGCGCTGGGCCGCGATGCCGAGGCGCGCGAGCAGTATCAGTTCTTCCTCGAGTACTGGCGACCGGACATGCCGGAGCTCTCCGCGCTGACCGACTCGGCGACGGCAGGACTCACCCGGATCCAGACACGGCTGAACTGACGCCGCCGGGGAGGGCGGGAGGCGGGTAAGCAGGCAAGGAGACCCGGGTGCTGGAGGGAGGAGCGAGCTGGTCGCTCCCACCGTGCCCGGGAGGGAATCCGATGCGTATCTCGCCGTTGTTCGCCTGCCTCCTCGTATCCGCGCCCCCGGGATCCGCACAGGAGACCGCCGGGTTCGAGCACCCTCGACTTCCGCTCGCCATCGAGGCGCCGTCCGACTGGAAGGGCGCAACCTGGCCGGGTGATCCCGGCGTGTACGAGGTGTCCGCGTGGCACCGAGCAGGGTGACGATGACGTGGACGAGATCCTCGCCACGATCCAGGTGGGAGAGCCGGGGCCGGAGTCCGGCAGCTACGTGTTCCAGGTGTGGTGTCCCGAGCACCGGGCGGCGCAGCTGCGCCCGCTCACGGAGAGTATCCTGGACAGCCTGCGGATCGAGGTCCCGGCGGGCTGACGGGTCGCCGGCCGGGCTGGTAGATTCCCGGTCCCGCTCCCGTTTCACGTTCCTTTCCTGGAGGAATGTCATGCGCGTCCCGGCTCGTGTGCCGCGAACGACGGTCGGACTCACGCTTCTGCCTTTGCTTCTGGCCGGACCGTTCGCGGTTCCCCTGCCGGGGCAGACCTCGTCTCACCCGCTGGCCGAGGCGCCGACGCTCGGTGACCTGGCACCGGCGGTCGAATACGCCCGTGCTATGCTCGAGGCGATGCGCACCGCGCGGGGCGTTCCCGGACTCTCGGCGGCCGTGGGGATCGACGGCCGGCTGGTGTACGCCGAGGGATTCGGTTGGGCGGACGTCGAGAATCGGGTGCCGGTGGACGCGGACACGAAGTTCCGGATCGGGAGCGTGTCGAAGCCATTGACGGCCGCCGCGCTGGGCCTGCTCGTCGAGCGGGGACAACTGGACCTCGATGCGCCAGTCCAGCTATACGTTCCGTCGTTTCCGGAGAAGCGCTGGCCGGTCACACCGCGTCTCGTGGCCGGGCATCTCGCTGGCATCCGGCACTACGACGGAGAAGAGTTTCTGAGCCGGGAGCACTATGATTCGGTCCTGGACGGACTGGAGATGTTCGCGTCGGATTCGCTCCGCTTCGAGCCGGGTGCCCGCTTTTCCTACTCCAGCTACGGTTGGAATCTGCTCAGCGCGGTGGTGGAGGGAGCGAGCGGCGAGGAGTTTCTCGCCTTCATGGACGGGGAGGTGTTCGAGCCGCTCGGGATGATGAGCACGGTGGCGGACCAGGTCGACAGCATCATTCCCCATCGGACCCGGTTCTACGAGGTGGCGAACGACGGCCGCGTCTACAACAGCCCGTTCGTGGACAACAGCTACAAGTGGGCGGGCGGCGGATTTCTCTCGACTCCTTCGGACCTGGTGCGCTTCGGCATGGCGCACCTCGACGGCGCCTTTCTGGATCAGGGGACGCTGGCGGAATTCTGGACCTCGCAGCGCACGACCGGGGGTGACGAGACGGGCAACGGAATCGGCTGGTTCCTCGGTACGACGGCCGACGGCACGCCGGCGGTCAGTCACGGCGGAGGATCGATCGGCGGTGTCACCTACCTGCTGCTGCTCCCCGAGGAGGGGGTTGTGGCAGCGCTCACCGCCAACACGTCGCAGGGCGTGGGACTGCATCGGGTGGCGTTCCTGCTCGCCGAGGCATTCCGCCGGCCCGGTTCCGTTGTCAGCGATCCAGATCCGGTCATCGCTGCGCAATGGGCCGGTGACTGGACATGCGACGTGTTCGGCAGTGATCCCGATCCGGTCGCACGTGCCGAGCTCGGACTCGTGGAGCGATCGGGACGAATCGGTGGGTTCGGCACGTGGAGCATCATGGTGGAGGAACCTCCCGTCGAGACGGAGGTCGCGGTCGCCTGGTCGGATCCGGAGAGCGGTCGGCTGGCTATCGTCATCGTGGACGACCGGGGAAATCCGACCCGGGTGGAGCTCCTGGGTACAGGGAGCGAAGCGTCGGGGACCTGGTTCGACGACCACCGGGGAGCACTGGCCTGCCGGCGCGAGGCTCCGTGACGACGACCCGGGCGATCCGGATCGAAAAGCACGGCCCGCCCGAGGTGTTCGTCGAGCGGGAGATCCCACTTTCGGATCCGGGCCCGGGTGAATTGTCGATCCGTGTGGAGGCCGCCGGTATCAACTTCGCCGACCTGCTGATGCGCGCAGGGCTCTACGACACCGTTCCGCCCCGTCCTTACAGCCCGGGCTTCGAGATCGCGGGAGTCGTATCGCAGGTCGGCGAGGCGGCCCTTCGCGCGAGCGGAGAACCCTGGCGGGAAGGCGATGCCTGTGTCGCGCTGTTGCGCCACGGGGGGTACGCCCGAGACGTCGTTCTCCCGACGCGGAACGTCTTCGAACGCCCGGAAGGCCTGTCGGCCGTCGAGGCTGCCGCGGCTCCGGTGGTGTTTCTGACCGCCCACGTATGCCTTTTCGAGTCGGCGAGAGTGAGGGAAGGGGAGACGGCCCTGATCCTGGGCGCGGCAGGGGGGGTCGGAACGGCTGCCGTTCAGCTCGCGAAGGGAGCGGGGCTGCGCGTGATCGGCACGGCCGGAACCGAGGTGAAGCGCAGGTTCGTGACGCAGGAGCTGGGCGCCGAGGCCTGCTTCGATTCCCGAGGCGACTGGGAGCCGGGAGTCGCCGCACACGTGGGAGAGCGCGGGATCGACGTGGCCCTGGACGCCGTAGGAGGAGGCGCCACGCAATCGTGTCAGCGGCTGCTCGCGCCGCTCGGCCGGAGCGTGTTCTACGGGCTGTCAGGGGCGATGCCGGGTGTCTCCCGGAGTTGGCTGAGTGCGGCCCGGGCCTGGCTTCGCACTCCGAGGTTTCACCCGCTGGCCCTGATCCAGCCCGGAATAGGAATTTCGGGTGTCCACCTGATCGGAGCTTTCCGTTGACACGTGAGGGGGCGGTAGCCGCTCACCGGTACATCCACGAGCGAAAGAACCTCGGCAAGGTCGTCCTGTCCGGATAGCCGCTTCGGAGCCTTGCGCCTGGCTGTCGCCGTGAGCAGCCGCGGACCCACGGCGGTAGATTGGGCTGACGGAGATCGAGAGTTTCAGCGCCTCAGCGACACCCCTGGAGGTTCCGTTCTGTTGTCGATACGATCGGCTGCTCCCAAAGCCATGATCAGGCTTCTGAGCCTGCTGTTTGCTTCGCTCGTCCCGGTCGAATCGACCGTGGCACAGGAGGGAAGCACGGACTCCGAGGGCTTCCGACTCTACCACCTGATGGACGCGATCGACCTGCGCGGCGAGCAGATCCGCCTTCGGGTCTCGATCCGCTCCGGCGACTCAACCGGTGATTCGAGGGTATTCGGGTGGCTGCAGGTCGACGGGCCGCCGGCCGAAGGTCCCGGGCAGGAGCAGCGCACCGCAGCGGTGCGTTCAGCCGACTGGTCCGTGGAGGAAGTGCGGGCGACGGTTCCGGGAGACGCGATCGATCTTCTGTTCGGGGTGGGCCTCGAGGGATCGGGCCCGGTCTGGGCCGATGATCTCCAGTTGGCGGTCCTGAGACCGTCGGGGGTGTGGCGCCGGCTGACCATACCGAACGCAGATTTCGAGGCCGTCGCGGGAGGGGACAGACCGGCCGACTGGGGCGGAATCGACCCGGGCTGGGAAGCCCGGATCGACCGCGATTATCCGTATGAAGGATCCAGCGCTCTTCGAGTCGAGCGTTCCGCTGAGAGAGCCGGCTCCAGGTAGACTCGTCGCGAAGTGCCCGCCCTGAGGCCCTACTCGTCCATGGGCAGGGTCTCGATGCCTCTCGTGAGAGCGTACACGTGCGAGGCATCTTCCTTGCCGAAGTCGTACTCGTTCGCGTAGCGCTCGGCGATCTCGACGTGCTCGCGGCGCTTTCCGGGATATCCCTCCCATACCGCGATGAAAGCTGCGTCGATGTGACGGTATGCGGCGGACTCCATGTCACCGGTGGCCTCAGCGACCGACGCGGCATGCTCCATCATCTCGCGAGCCTCGCCATAGTCACCTGCGTAGAAGTACAGCCGGGCGGCACGGTCGTACTGGACGTACGCATTCGCGTCGTTCTCCGGCATGCTCTCCGCAGCTTCCCGATGCAGCATTGCCGCATCTTCCCAACGAGCCTGCTCGTAGAGTGCCAGCGCCTGATCGTATAGCGGATCCCCTTCGACAGGCGCAAGCACCGTAATCGTCGGAAGCTCGTACATGGGACGCAGTTCCGCCTCCTGTGCCACGGCAGCATCGGGAGCCAGGATCACCAGGAGTGAGGCGAGAACGGTCAGCGGGAGTACTCTTCTCATCGGGTGCCTCCTTGACAGGTTGGATGCAGCCGCCCCGGCGGAGACTCGCTGTACCCGGGCGGTCGACAGATTCGCCCTTCACGCCGATTCCCAGGGTCCCGACTGCGCTGAACTAACCAAACTTGCGGGGGGGTCCCTTTCAATGTGCAACAACTGGATCAGATTCGGAAGATCTGGAAAGAAATCGTCTCGTCCCTCACTCCGGCCAAGCCCGGCGCTGCCGCAATCCGGGTCACGCTGCCGGATCTCTATGATCGGCCGAACTCCGAGAGACGGGAAACAGTCGGCCGCCAAGCCAGGCCAGAACCACGAACGCCGCCGTAGCCCCGCCGATCCACGACCACTGCCCCGCCGTGGGGGCGCGCACGGCGAACAGGTCGGCCAGGGGCGAATAGAGGATGACAAGATGCAGTCCGAGAGAGACGGCGACGGCGGCGACGAGCCAATAGTTCGAGAAAGGTACGAGACCCGAGCGCCACCGGATCACGGAGAGGACGCCCATCTCGGCCGTGACCAGGAAGGTGAATAGCATCGTGCGGGCCTCCACCGGGTCACCGCCGCGACCGAGTGCGAGGCCGTAGAGTCCGAGCCCGACCAGCGTCAGCGCCACACCGATCCATACGATCAGGGACACCGTCTGACGGTCCAGCACCGACTCTTCGCGCGACCTCGGCGGTCTGTTCATCACGCCCGGCGACCGTGGGTCCATGCCCAGGGCGAGGGCCGGTGGACCATCGGTGACGAGATTGATCCAGAGGAGCATCGCGGGCGTCAGAACGAGTGATTCCGGGTGTCCTCGCGTGATGTCCGGGAAGAGGAAGGCCCCGAGCAGTACCCCGAGGAACACGATCAGGACCTCCCCGACGTTCGCGGACAGCAGAAAGGTGACGAAGCGCCGGATGTTGTCGAAGATTCCCCTTCCTTCCTCGACGGCGTCGCGGATCGTGGCGAAATTGTCATCCAGCAGTACGAGATCTGCAGCTTCGCGAGCGACGTCCGTGCCTCGTTTCCCCATCGCGACGCCGACGTCTGCCGCTCGAAGTGCGGGCGCGTCGTTGACCCCGTCGCCCGTCATCGCCACCCGATGACCCGACTCCTGGAGCGAGGAGAGAATGCGGACCTTGTGACCCGGAGAGACACGGGCGAATACATCCGTCGTCCGGACCCGGTCTCGCAGTTCCTCGTCCGTGAGCGATTCGAGTTCCGGTCCGCACGCGGCCTGCTCCGTCCGAAGTCCGAGCTCGTCGGCGATCGCGCGGGCCGTCTGGGGATTGTCTCCCGTGGCCATCAGAACTCGAATCCCGGCCCGGCGGCAGTCGTCTATCGCTGCCGGGACCTCGGGCCGCACCGGGTCGATCAGCGCCTGAAGCCCGAGAAAAGTGAGCCCGGCCTCCAGCGATTCGTCATCGGCTTCTGCGATCTCGCTGGCGGAAGCGGTGCGAAAGGCGAATCCGAGCACCCGGTAGGCCCTCGATGCGAGTCGTCCGACGTCTTCCAGAATCCGATCACGCGTCTCCTCATCGAGTGGAACGACGCCTCCGTCACTGATCACTTCGGTGCAATGCGCGAGGGTCACCTCCGGAGCGCCCTTCATCCAGACCGCGGGTCTCCGACGTACGTGCCATCGGGCGCGCGCCGGGCATCTCCCGCGAGTCGTCCGCAACGCAGCAGACGATCGATCGATTCGCGGTCTCCGCTGCCCCTGTCGCCGACGAATCGGAGTGCTTCTCCCTCCCTCGGCACCTCGACGCGAAGTTCGTCACCCCCTGCGACCAGTCGTTCGACGCTCATTCGGCTCTCGGTGAGCGTGCCGGTCTTGTCGCTGACGATCACATCGACGGCCCCGAGTCCCTCGGCCACGGGCAGCCGCTGAACCAGGGCCTGCCGGGCAAGGAGACGACGGGCACCGAGCGCGAGCGTCAGCGTCACAACGGCCGGGAGCCCCTCCGGTACGGCCGCCACGGCCAGGGTCACGGCGAGCAGGAGCACGGTCAGGGGAGGAATGTCGGCGACCAGGAGGAGCACCAGCGAGATGATCACGATCAACCCTACGACGCCGATTCCGATCCTTCGACCGAGCCGATCGACCTCCGCCTGGAAGGGGGTTCTACGGCCGCTGGTATCCTGGACGAGTTGGGCGATCCGCCCGATCTCCGTGCTCGGCCCGGTTCCGGTGACGACAGCCGTCGCGCGACCCCGAACGACGTTCGTCGCACTGAAGACCATGTCCGTTCGCTCGGCCACAGGCGCCGGGACCGGAACCGGATCGGTCCCCTTGCTGACAGGCATGCTCTC
>JARRPS010000046.1:0-9886 GCA_037382625.1 Gemmatimonadota bacterium
CATCCACGATCGTCTCGGGCCCCGCCCCCCGCCCGTTGCGGCTCGCCGGAAGGGTCATTCTGGGCCTGCCCGTCGCCACGGTCCGGGAGCCGACGAAGGGAGTTCTCGTGAAACTGACCCTCGGGCCTTCCAGCCTCGCCTGGTTCGCGATCCGGACGAGGCGGACGCTTCCGGTCGCCACGACCTCGTTGCGGGCTCCGTAGAAAGTGAGTCGCTCGGAATTCAGGGTGCGGGTCGTGTCCCGATAGCGGACATTCCCGATCATCAGCCCCGTCTCCTCGACCTGCCGCCAGACGGCGCTGTCGCCCGTCATCGTCGCGTCGCCACAGGTGATCGTGACGGGTCCGCTGATGAATGCCGTGGTCGCCCCTTCACGTTCCGGATCGGGGCGCTCCACCCGGGGCCCCGCGCGCCGAATGCTGATCGGGCAACGATCGACACCCTGCGCCTGAAGGCTCGCCGGGCGAGCCAGTCCGCCGACCGCCGCGAGGAGCGCCGCAGCCAGGAGACCGATGCGGCCGATCACTGGGGAACCGTGACCTCCGGGGTGGTCGTCCGCCCCTCTCCGTACCGCGTTTCATCGGTCGCGAGGTCCCGGACCACGTAGGTTCCGCGGTCCACCGTCCCGTCGGGATAGGTCAGAACGTAGCCGGAGTCGGCACGGATCTGGTTGGAGGCCGAGATGTAGGCCAGCACGGGCGCCTCGAACCGTTCGCCCGTCTGAAGATCCACTTCGACATCACCGCGAACCGTCACGTCTCCGACTTCGAGCTGATACTCCGCGGACTGGCCGGTCAGGACCCCGAGAGTGTCGCCCGCCTCTCCGAAGAACGTCAGGGTGACCTGCTTGAGATCCAGCCGTCCGTCCTCCTCGAAGGTGTATGCCGTGTCCGCTTCCAGCCGTGCCTGTCGGATACCCTGCCGCGTGATGTGATTCTCGACCCCCACCATCACCTGGTCCGCGCCCTCCACGAAGACGCTCGGCGCCTCGGCGGCCGCGACCGGCTCATCCTCCTCGCACCCGACCAGCGCGACCACCGTGAGCGTCATCACCAGGAGATGTCCGATCGGAAATGCCGACCGCCGGCGACGGCTCACGGGAGTTCCGCCGGCTCCAGGGCATCGGAGGATTCCTCTTCACGGCTTTTCGACTGTCGATCACGACGATCACGGGCCGCGCCGATGAAGGCGGCGAAGAGCGGGTGCGGTCGCGTCGGTCGAGACTTCAATTCGGGATGAAACTGTGTGGCGACGAAGAAGGGATGGTCCGAAAGCTCGATGATCTCGACGAGCCCGCCGTCGGGAGAGAGCCCCGCGAACACGAGGCCTTCCGCCGCCAGGCGATCCCGATACTCGTTGTTCACTTCGAATCGGTGCCGGTGGCGCTCCGAGATCTTCGGCTGATCATAGATCGAATAGACATTCGTTCCCGGCTGAAGCTCACAGGGATACGCACCGAGCCGCATTGTGCCCCCCATGTCCGTGACCTGCCTCTGCGAGTCCAGAAGGGAGATCACGGGATGCGGTGTCGCCGGAGAGAATTCCGCCGAATCCGCTCCCTCGAGTCCGCACACGTTGCGCGCAAACTCGATGATCGCGCACTGGAGTCCGAGACAAATCCCGAAGAATGGAACGTCGTCCTGCCGGATCCGCCTCACCGTATCGACCATGCCCTCCACACCCCGGCCTCCGAATCCCCCTGGAATCAGCACGCCGTGGTATCGATCCGGGAACGACTCTCCCTGCACATCGATCGCTTCCGACGAGAGCCAGTCGATCTCGACGCCGGTGTCGTGAGCGATCCCCCCGTGAATGAGGGCCTCCTGAATCGACTTGTAGGAGTCCACGAGCGACGTGTACTTGCCGACCACCGCGATTCTGACCGGTGGGCCGGAAGGTCGCTTCACCCGCTTGACGATCGACTCCCAGTCCGACAGGTCAGGCTCCGGCGTGTCGAGACCGAGTGCTTCGACGATCGAGCCATCGAGGCCCTGCTCGTGGTAGCGCAACGGGACTTCGTAGATCGTATCGAGGTCGCGCGACTCGATCACATGCCGCAACTCCACGTTGCAGAAGCGGGCCACTTTTCGACGGACCTCCTCCGTCAGCGGCAGCTCCGTGCGCAGGATCAGCATGTCGGGCTGAATCCCGATCTCCATCAGTTCCCGCACGGAGTGCTGCGTCGGCTTAGTCTTCAGCTCACCGGCCGCTGCGATGAACGGGACGAGGGTGAGGTGAATGAAGAGCACGTTGTCACGACCGATGTCCTGGCGGAACTGCCGGATCGCCTCGAGAAAGGGAAGCGACTCGATATCACCGACCGTGCCGCCGACCTCAGTGATCACCACGTCGTGACCTTGTGCGAGCCTCCGGACGTAGGACTTGATCTCGTCGGTCACGTGCGGAATCACCTGCACCGTGGCCCCGAGAAAATCGCCCCGACGCTCCTTCGTGATGATGTTCTGGTAGATCCGGCCCGTAGTGACGTTGTTCGACTGTGACAGAGATTCGTCGATGAAGCGCTCGTAATGTCCGAGATCCAGATCCGTCTCGGCGCCATCGTCGGTGACGTACACCTCTCCGTGCTGGAAAGGCGACATCGTGCCCGGATCGACGTTGATGTAGGGGTCGAATTTCTGGATGGTCACGGACAGCCCGCGTTCGACGAGAAGTCTACCGATCGAGGCGGCGGCGATCCCCTTCCCGAGCGAGGAGACCACGCCGCCGGTGATGAAGATGTACTTCGTCTGTCCTTCCGAGGACTCGGGCATGGCCTGGCGCCTTCCTTTCAATCGGATGTCAGGGTCCGAAGGCGCGCTTCGGCCCATTCGAGATCTTCCGGCTCTTCGATCGCCCCCGGGCAGGGACCCACTATCGCTACCTGTATTCGCCAGCCCGCTTCGAGCGGTCGGAGCTGTTCCAACCGCTCCAATCGCTCGAGCGGCGACGGAGGCAGGCTTACCCAGGCCTCCAGCGCGGGCCGCGAGTACACGTACAGCCCCAGATGCCGCAACCGGGAGCCCGACGGGTCTCCGTTGAAGTCAGGCGTCCCGGACTCGGCCCAGGGAATGCCCGCGCGGCTGAAGTACAGCGCCCGACCATCCTCTGCCCGGGCTACCTTTACCTCAGCCTCCGAGTTCCACTCCTCGGCCGACGTGAACGGCGTCGCCAGCGTCGCGATGTCAGCCGTGCCATCCACCACCGGCTCGATCGCCGCTCTTACGTGCCCTGCCGGGAGAAACGGCTCGTCCGCCTGGAAGTTTACGATCACGTCGAAAGCCCGGCCCTCGGCCGAACGCGCGACCTCCGCGACCCTGTCCGTTCCCGACGGGTGATCGGGCGAGGTCATGACGACCGTCCCACCGAATCCCCGGACACGATCAGCGATTCGCTCGTCATCGGTCGCCACCCTCACCGCATCCACGCCGGGCACGCGAGATGCCGCTATCCAACTCCATTCGATCAGCGGCCGACCGGCCAGCAGCTGAAGGGGTTTCTCGGGTACACGCTGGCTCGCGATCCGCGCGGGAAGCACGCAGAGCACGGCCATCAGCGGCGCGATCCGGTCCTGAGGCTGGTTCCGTTCACGCCCCGCAACGTAAGGTCCGTGCGAAGAGGCTGTCAAAGGTGTCGGGAGTCCGATTCCCCGCCGGAGGGAGGACGGGCGATCAGAGGTCTCCCGGAAACCTCAGGATCGCGTACAGACGGGATGTGGGATCGGACCCGCCCGGGTCTATCGCAACGCCCGCTTCCAGAACCGACCACCGGATCCCCGCTATGAGATTGGTCTCGAAATCCGCCGATTCGCCCGCGCCCCAGGCCGACCCGGCCGCGGCTCGCAGGAGCACCTTCGGCGGTCCGATCATGGCGACCCGCAGGGCGGAGATGGGGATCAGATACGAGGCCTGCCCGTAGACGAGCCTGGGTCCGCGGAAGGAGAGGATGTCGAAGGTGGGAAGCGTCGCGCGGCCGCCGAATGCGCTCCACCTCTGCCGCGGCAATTCGCCGCTGAGATCGCCGCGGGCCAGTCCGAAGAGCTCGAGCTCGTGGGATCCGAAGCCGGGGGTAAGCCAGTAGAGGCTGGCCTCTCCCAGAACGAAGCTGAAGTCCCCGGCCATGGAGGAATCGGCGATTTCGGCCCGGAGGGACCCCCTGAATCGACGGTCGACTCCTCTCTCCTGGAAGCCTACACCGGCAATTACGCTCACAATCTCGCCGTCGTCGATCACGGGATTGGGGTCGGGCTCATCGCCCCCGAACAGCACGAACTGCTTCTGGGCCTCCTTGCTGCTCGCCTCCTCCCATTGGACCGAAAGCAGGGGAAGCCAGGAGGCGGTCTCGCTGCCGCGCATGACGAAGGCGATCCGATCGGCTCCGTAGTAATTGCGGAAGTCATCTCCGAGGAAGAAGTAGGAGAGCGAGTTGGATATGTCTCCACGGATCCAGTCTTCGTTCGTCCGCGTCACCCTCTCGGCTTCCAGCCCGAACTGAAACGACCCGCTTGGATACCAGTACTGCTTGAGGGTCCCCTGGAACTCGCCCTGCTCGGTAAGAAACCGAAATTCTCCCTCGAGGCTCGGTTGCCAGGCCCACCCCGTCGCCCGGAGCGTCGCGCCCCATCGAAGTGTGAGCGCGTCCACCCTCTGATAGTACGGAAAGCCGAACCCGTACAGCCCGTGCAGCTCCACGGCCTTCGGCTCTTCCTTCACCGGATAGATGCGCCAGCCCTCGTCGGTGCGAATGACGGTGTACAGATCGTTCGGCAGGTAGACGACTTCTCCCGAGACCTCCGCCAGCTCGGAGGCGTAGTAACCGCCCCCCAGCACCACCACATCACCCTCGATTCGCGCTCCGGGGCGCAGGAAGAGGTCTCCGTCCACAACGTACACGTCGCCGGGTACGACGGTCGCCACCCGGGCCGCCGCATCGAGGACGAGCAGACTCCGGTCCGGCATCGCGTCATCGCGAAGCACGGTGTCAGAGACGAGGATCCGGTAATCCGAGCGTTCCAGGAACCCGTCCAGCCGTCGCTCGATCGGCCGATCGGCACGTGGCGTGAATTCGACCTCCTGCGCCACGGCAGCGCTGGGGGTCGCTGCGAGAATCGCGACAAGCAGCGTGCCGACTGCCGAGACCACAAACCGGCATCCGGGGCCGCTCACGCTCGATCCTCCCATTGGTCCCACGACACCGTCTCCTGAATCGGACGCCGCTCCGGAAGACGCGTGAATCCGTCCGGATACCCGAGGGCGAGAAGGGTCACTACCGGCACCTCCGGAGGAACGTCGAGAATCCCTCGCACCGACGCTTCCCGAAATCCTGTGATCCAGGCCGACTGGAGCCCCAGATCTGCCGCGCAGAGCGCCATGGCCTGAGAGGCCGCCGCCAGGTCGGTCGGATGCGCCGGCTTGCCGGTCCCGCTGATCCGCGAATGAAGTCGCGCGCAGCCGGCGATGACGATCGGAGCGCTCCTGACCAGTCGATTGTGGAAGGCGGCCTCCGCGAGCCGATGCCGGATCATCGGATCCCGGACAACCACGAATCGCCAGGGTTGATCCTCGCCCGCAGATACCGAGTACCTTCCGCAATCCAGGATCCGGTCCAGCAGCTCCTGGGGGACCGGCCGATCGGCGAACCTTCTCACGGGCTTCCGATTCCGCGAGAGACTGTAGACTCGGGAGAGGTGACTCACGCTCGCTCATGCTCTCGGGTGATAGCGCCTGTGCTCCGCTTGCAGATAGCTCCGGTTCACGTGCGTATAGACCTGAGTCGTCGAGATGTCCGCGTGTCCGAGCATCTCCTGCACGGCGACCAGGTCGGCGCCGCCGTCGAGCAGGTGTGTGGCGAAGCTGTGACGAAAGGTGTGAGGCGTAACATTCCCGTGGATCGGAAATCCGCCGCGCTCCGCCTCGGGGCGGGCGCGCTCAACGGCTTCCTTGACGATCTTCCAGGCTCCCGTGCGGCTGATCGGCGTCCCCCGCTGGTTGAGGAACAGGGCGCCCTCAGACTTCCCCGGACGCTCCAGCAACTCCCGCCCGCCCTCAAGGTACCGGAGCAGAGCGCGCCTCGCACCACCGCCAACGGGCACGATTCGCTCTTTGTCGCCCTTGCCCCGGACCACCGCGAATCCCGATTCGATTTCGATGTCCCGGACCGCCATGCCGATCAACTCGGAGATGCGGAGCCCGGATCCGTACAGGAGCTCGAGCATGCAGGCATCCCGCAGACCGGCCGCCCCCTGCCGACCCGATGGCCCGGGTGAGTCTCTGGCGACCTCCGCCCGCGCGCGCGCCGTGTCGAGAATGCAGATCACCTGCCTTACGCTCAGCACGTCGGGCAGTCGCGTGCCCCGACCGGGAGCCTCCAGTCGCTCCGTCGGATCTTCAGCCAGATGTCCCTCTTCGACGAGAAATGAGAAGAAGGTGCGAAGTGCGGATCGAGCCCGTGATGCGGTGCTCGGGGCGAGCCCGCGCATCGAGAGCTCCGCCATCCACGTTCGGAGGAGAGGATAGTCGATGGCGGCGGGGCCTGGTGCGCCCCTCCCGATCGCGAAGTCCGCGAAGCCCCTGCAATCATGGAGGTAGGCGGATACCGTGCGATCGGAGAGGTTCCGTTCGAAGCGGAGGTACTCCTCGAACAGATCGATCCGGAACGCGTGGTCCCGGTCGGGACCCTTTCCTTTCCCTCTCCGGAGGTCGTCCCGGCTCCCCTTCATTCGTCCGGCTCTTCGGGGTGCCGGCTGCGCCACCAGAGCAGCAGGAGCAGGAGCGTGGCCAGTCCCGCGAGCAGCCCCGCCGTGGTGTTCAATGCACGCAGAGATCCGATCAGCTTGTCTATGTTGCGCGAGAAGAGCACGCCCGCCGTGACGAGGACCCCGTACCAGGCGGCCGAGGCGAGGGTGAGCGGAATTGCGGTTCGCCAGAATCCGAGCTTGCTGATCCCTGCGAATGCGGGAACGAGAACGCGGAACACCGGGAAGAAGCGACTGACCAGAATCGTCAGCGTACCATACTCGCGGTAGAAGAGCGACATTCGGTGCAGTTGCTCGGGACGCAGCAACCATCGGCCCCAACGGGTGCCGAAGATTCCTCCTCCGTATCGCCGGGCCGCTCCGTAGACGAGAAGGGCGAGAACCAGGTTGCTCGCCCAGGCCACGAGAAACACGATTCGGCCGTCGAGCAGGCCCCGGTCGGCGGCGACCGCCCCGGCGACCACGAACATATCGGAGGGAATCGGCGGAAAGAGATTCTCGATCGCGGCGCCGGCACCTACCAGCAGATACAGCACCTCGACGGGGAGCTTGGTGACCAGCTCCAGTAGCCCATCGATCGACTCGTGCATGGGGGCTTAGCCCCCGGCGCGGATGCTGGCATGCAGGGCGTCGATATCGCCGATCTGATCGAGAAGCGCTACGGCCGTGACGGCCAGTCCTTCCGATCGCCCGATCCAGCCCATTCCCTCGTTGGACTTGCCCTTGATGGAAACGGAGACCGGCGAAATGTGGAGATAGCGCGAGAGTATCTCGGACATCGCCTCCGCATGAGGAGCGATGCGGGGACGCTCGGCGATCACCGTCACGTCCACGTTCACGACCTGATAATTCCTCTCTTCCACCCAGCGCATCGTGCGCTCGAGAAGATCGAGCGAATCCGCTCCTTCCCATTCCGGGTCCGTATCAGGAAACCGCCCGCCGATCGAGCCCAGACCGGTCGCTCCGAGCAAGGCGTCGATAATCGCGTGAACCACGGCGTCGCCGTCGGAATGGCCCGAAAGACCATTCTCGTCGGAGATGCGAACGCCCCCGAGCACCAGGGGGCGTGTACTCTCGAATCGATGGGAATCGTATCCCTGGCCGACGCGCATGCAGCCTCGAGGAGGTTCCGGTCAGCGGCCCGGTGGGCCGGCGATGATTCGGAGTGCCAGATGGGCCGCGTTACGGGCGTTGTCGATGCCAACGGCGGCCACGGGCACGCCCGGAGGCATCTGTGCGATGGAAAGCAATGCGTCCAGGCCGCCGAGCGTTCCCGCCGATATCGGAACACCGATGACCGGAAGATCCGTGTGAGCCGCTACGACACCCGGGAGGGCGGCCGACAGGCCGGCGCCGCAGATGACGACATCGAACCCGTCGTCCGCTGCGGCTGTCGCGATCGCGGCCGTGCGAACCGGGTCCCGATGCGCGCTGCTGACGACGACCTCCGTTTCGACGCCCGCCTCGCGGAGCACGGCAGCCCCTTTCTCCATCGTGGGCATGTCGGATTCGGACCCCATCATGATCAGGACTTTCGGCATTCCCCGGTTCCTCAGTCCTCGTCCCAGCGCCGGAGGGCCAGACAGACATTGTGTCCCCCGAATCCGAACGAGTTCGTGAGCGCCGAGCGAACCTCGGCATCCACTGTGCCCGATACCGTGTAGTCGAGATCGCAATCCGGGTCGGGGGTCTCGTAATTGATCGTCGGAGGGACGCTGCCCCTCTCGCAGACAAGGGCGCAGATCGCCGCCTCCAGCGCCCCGGCGGCCCCTAGCGTGTGGCCTGTCATCGACTTCGTCGAACTGACGTGCACGTCCGGCGCTCGATCTCCGAGTACCGACTTCAGGGCCGCCGTCTCCGTGGCATCGTTCGCCGGCGTCGACGTTCCATGCGCGTTGACGTAATCGACATCGTCCGCGGTCAGATCGCCATCCCGCATCGCCGCCCTCATGGCGATCTGCGCTCCTGCGCCGCCCGGCGAGGGAGCGGTCATGTGGTAGGCGTCGGCGCTCTGGCCGAACCCGGCGAGCTCGGCGACAATCGGGGCGCCCCGGGCTCGGGCATGCTCGAGTGACTCGAGGATCAGCATCGCCGACCCTTCGCCGAGCACGAATCCGTCTCGAGTCGCGTCGAACGGACGAGATGCCGTTTCCGGCGAGTCGTTGCGCTCGGAGAGGGCCTTCATCGAGGCGAACCCCGCCATGCACAGGGGTGTGACCGTCGCCTCCGTGCCGCCGGCGATCATCATGTCGGCCTCTCCGACACGGATCGCCCGCAGCGCGGAGCCCACGGCATGGGCACTGGATGCACACGCGGAGACGGTGGCGTAATTCGGACCCTGGGCGCCGTAGCGCATCGAGATCATTCCCGCCGCCATGTCGCCGATGAACATCGGGATGAAGAAGGGCGAAACCCTGCCCGGCCCCTTCTCGAGCAGCTTGGTGTGCTGATCCTCGAGGGTGGACAGGCCGCCGATACCGCTTCCCACGATCACCCCGACCCGCTCCGGCGAAGTCGATTTCATCGCCTCGGCGAGGTTCGCCTGAGCCGCGGCCTGCGCCGCCGTGGCCATCGCGAACTGTAGAAACCGATCGGCCCGGCGCGCCTCCTTGCGCTCCATGTACAGCTCGGGATCGAAGTCCTTCACCTCGCAGGCGAAGCGGACCGGAAAGTCGGTCGCGTCGAACTGGGTGATCGGCGCAGCCCCACTCTCTCCAGCGAGCAGAGCCGACCAGGTGGACTCGACATCCAGGCCGACGGGCGTGACGAGACCGAGTCCCGTCACGACCACCCGCGGACGGTCGCTCATCTCCGTTCTGCCCTCCGTTCCGGCGCGGAGCTCAGTCCTGGTGCTCCGCGAGATAGCGGATCGCGTCGCCGACTGTCTGCATCTTCTCGGCGTCCTCGTCGGGAATCTCGACCGAGAACTCCTCTTCGAAGGCCATCACGAGCTCGACGGTATCCAGCGAGTCCGCCCCGAGATCTTCCACGAATGAAGCCGTGTCCGTGACCTTCTCGATCTCCACGCCCAGCTCGTTCGCGATGATCTCCTTAACCTTCGCCGCCGCATCCGACATGTCGCTCACCTCTCGTTGTCGCGGGTTTCGTTCCAGGCACGCGACCGCGCTCGCATGC
>JARRPS010000047.1:0-10689 GCA_037382625.1 Gemmatimonadota bacterium
GATTTCAACACCGCGTGCCGGATGGTCTTGAATCAGGCGTCTTTGCTCCGGCGTTAGGGGCCCCTTTTGACGGAGAATTTCACCGTATGCAACATCGATCTTACCGATGTCATGAAGCAATGCTGCCTTTTCAATGTTCTCTACTTGCTTACCCTTGATACCGAGCTCTCGACAGATTTCCGTTGCGCATTCTGCGACGCGAAGCGAGTGACCGGACGTGTAAGGATCTTGGGCCTCAATCGTCTTCACCATAAGGCGAAGTAGGTCCGTGTTTAAGCGCTGCAGCTCATAGTTGGTGCCATAAGAGTAGCGAAGTCCTATCAACGGAATGATCGCCAAGAAGACAAAGACGGGGTTGTCTATTCTCAAGTACAGCCAAGCCACTAAGAATGCTAAAGGGCTCATGGCGAGGTCAAACCAAATCAACCCACCTGTGAGCCTTCTCCAGGTGTGGAAGAAGGACGCAGACTCTGATGCGGAAACCACATATGAAACTGTACCGGTGTTGACGGCGAAGTAGACCAGCACGGCAAGAACAAATTCAGGAAATGACTCAAGGAAGTTGAGGGACTGCATACTTGGCTCGCCTCCAAAGGTCACGAAAGCGAGTCCAGCTAGTCCAACTGCAAGCGTCAGCTGAGCACCATTAAATATCTTCTTAAAGCTCGGCTTGTTTCGATGAAGCAAAAAGCTTGACACGAGCTCTGATGAGAGAGTGACAAGCACTGCTCCGGTAGGTCCGAGAATCAGGATCGCCGCCAGTTCTGGAACAAAGTCCAGCGACGAAGTCGATCCAGCTTCTGTAAATCGAAGGTGCAGGAGCGTTGCAGCTACGCTGAGTGCGAAGAGCGTAATGAATGCCTTCGATGATTCAGCTGAAACGTCTGGAGGGAACTGCCAGAACAGGTAGGCGATCAGGGCCGCTGCGGATACTGCAGCGACATTTACTGCACGCTGGACTTTGCTGCCTGGGTCCATGCTCCTAGCCAAATCCCCCGAGGCCCCCGCGACTCACCACCTCAGCGTGCCGCCGAAGAGTAAGCTAAGAAGCCACATAGAGCCTTACCTCCTTTCGCGTGAAAGTCATACCCAACCGCTAAAGGGTGGGTATTTAGTTGACAGTTCTTTCTAAGTTACGAACTCCCGAAGGATAGCATACCAGACGTCATAACCACCTTTGAAAAAACCCCTTCAGGAGATCCAGCGCAAGCCCGTTGTTAGTTCAGCGCTCGGACAGCCACCGGTTCGTGGCATGAAGGGTGGCTAGGACGGCGGCCTCCTCGGGGGAGTCCGTGATGTGGGCGATTCCGGCGAGGGTGATGCCCTTGCGACCTTCCGCGGCCCCTACAATCGCCACCACGAAACTGCGGCCAAGGGAGTCGAGTTTCGAGATTCCCTGCAGCGAAAGATGCACATTCTCCTCGGAAGCCTGCTGGAGTGCCTCCAGGAGGGCTGCAGCTGCTATCTCCAGGCGCCCCTTTTCGAAGTCAGGACCTTCGGCTTCTCCCGTAAGGACCTCACCAGCGTCTTCGATCTCCACCTTGCAGGTCATCCGCTGTCCTGCTGAACGCTCGATGTGGAGTCCCTTGAGGATGAGCCGTCGGTCAGAGGCTCGGTCGGGTTCGGGAGCGGTCTGCTGTCCGTAGTGCGTGGCGCCAGGCGTGCCATCGGCCTGGGCGGCCATGGAGATCTCGGGGCTGCGCACGCGCGCGATAGAGATCTTCCGATGGTCTACCTGAAGGCCGAATTCCGCCAGAAGCGCGGACTCGATGTTTCGTACGATCTGTTTGGGACCGAGGCTTGACGAACTGAGGACGTGAATTTCGTCGATGCCGCCATGGCCATCCGGAACGATCTTGAGCGAACCGACGCCCTCGAGTTCAACGAGCAGCTTCTCGATGCGCTTCAGGCCCCATGGATCCAAGCCTACGACTTCCTTGGCGTCCCGCTCTTCGGGATTCATCGAACGAGCTGTCCTCCGATTGCCGGGTGAACGGTGTTCCCACCCTGGGCCTTGGCTACATAGAGGGCGGCGTCCGCTTCCGCCATCAGTTCTTCACGCGTGATATTGGAACGAGTAATGCCCGAATGATACGCGACGCCGATACTTAGCGTAACCCCTACGTTTTCGCCCTCAACAGGCACTGTGAAGGCCTCGGTCTTGGCCCGGATCTCCTCCGCCACGCGTCCTGCTCCGCGCCGATCGGGATTCACGAGGATGAGTACGAATTCGTCCCCGCCGTACCTGCATACGATATCGGTGCTGCGGACGGCTTCCTGCAGGATATGCGAGACACCGACCAGCAACGCATTACCTGTTCCGTGACCGTAGGTGTCGTTGATCGGCTTGAACTTGTCGATATCCACGAATAGCAGCGCGATCGAGGTACCGGTTCGGCTCGCTCGCGAGAGCTCTTCGTCCAGGCGCTCGTTGAGAACCCGGAACGTGAACGCCCCGGTGAGCGCGTCGTGGAGCGCATCGCGAGCCGCCCTCTCGTATTGCCTGCTCAAGTAGATCGGGCATAGCGCGAGCGTGCTGCGACCTCGAGCTACCGCCGTCGCGAACTCGAGGCAGGTCGAGTGACCGCAGGAACCGGTATTCCACATGCGGCCGTCGGGCGTCGTTCCGATCAGGTCCAGGATTCTCTGCACCTCGGCCGGGTCGGGCGGTGAAACGTCGCCGAGCATCGGTTTGAAGGACGCTGAGACGTCCGGTTCGAGATCAGCAATGAGCACAGACTCGGAAGCTCGCGGCGGCTCCAGGACATCGGCGATGTCTTTCCGCCAATACAGATCTTCGGGCGATCCGAAAGCGGGATGACCTATGTTCCCCTCGAAGGGAAGCACATCCACGAAGCCCAGGGCGTTCTCATCGTTCAACACGGCTCTGGCGATCGGCGCCAGACTGGAGAGCCCACGCTCCTTTCGAAAACGGCTGGACGACTGTCTGCTGTCTTCGAGCATCGACCGCGGCAAGCCCCCCGGCATCGAATTGTATCGCCGTCGTTCCGGCGGAATCCGGGAGAGAGTCTGTGGTTCGTCCAGGGGGTTGATATCGAGTTCGACGAACAGCCGCTCGAGTTCGTCGAACGAGAGGCAGACATCGAACTCCTCGTCATCTCCGTTCACGCCCGGGGCTCCGACACCAGCATAGACGATCCGCGCATCATCTCCCTCCAGGTTTCTCACATATCGGGAGAGTGCGACGGCCGGAGTGGCGACAGGGGCGAGGAAAGGCAGGAGTTCGGGCAATTTCATCCGACAGTAGTTGACGACGATCGGACTGGTAGATCGGATCCATGCGCGGCCCGAAGAGGTATGCGCCAGGTCCTCGTAGGCCTTTGCCACGAGCTCGTCGCCCAACTGCTCGTAGTGCACGGCCGCGAATCCAGCCGAATAGCAGGCGTTCAGGAGCTGTTCGGGGGTCGCCGGGTAAAAATAGACGTTCGCTTCGGTCGGAAGGAGAAGTACCGCCTTTCCCGTCGCGATTGCCTCTCGACAGAGTTCCAGGTCGCCCACGACGTCGATCGCCTCGTGATGGCAGCTGGGCACGCAGATACCGCACTCGATGCAACCACTCGCGACGATCTCCACCGCCTGTCCCGAGACCGAAATGGCCTCCACGGGACAGACCCGGACGCACGCCATGCACGACGTGCAGTTGTCGTTGATCGAGAATCGAAGGCCCAAGAACCCGCTTCTGTTAGTCGTTTCACGAATCGGCTGCGACGCGAGCGACCGGCGCCCCATTCGGTCTCATGACCCGCCGGGAACCGCCTCGGATACAAGAAACATACCCGGGCTCCCCGACTTCGGGAAACGTGGAATTTGTACGGATCCATTGGCCTCATTCGTCTAACTGTAGACAATCCAGACTTTTGTAGAATCGCTTCAATCGTGCGGGTGTTGCTCGGTGCCGGCCGATCGGGTCGGTTGCGGCTACCCGACTGTGGCAGTCTGGCAACGGCCGACGTTCTGAATCGGGTGCCCGACTCCACACGCGCGAACCGAAGCATCGAGCCGGTCGATTCGAGGTTGTTCCGGTCCGCCCTCGCGCCTAGCTTGTCGGCTCTCCGGCACGGGTGCCGGAAGGTGGTGCGCGAGGCGATCGCTCCGCCGCGTTCCCAATCTCTCACAGTACCGGCGGATGACCATGTCGAAACAGGATTCCGGCGTTCTCAAGAAGCTGATCTTCCGACTGGACGGAACGGCGGACAGCAAGAAGGTCGAATTCACCAGCAACGCCGGAACCCGGTGGGAGGCGGAGCTCTCCATCCACTCCGGCACGAGTCCGCAGTCGCCGAGTCTCCTGATCCTGTTCCGGAACCGGGACAACGTAGTGGCACGCCAGCGCTACACTCTGGTTCCGCCGGGGTACTCGAAGGTCCCCAAGGAGGCAGCGAAACAGCTGACCGAAGAGGACCTGCGAGAGCTCCTTGCCGAATCCGTGCAAGTCTGAGGAGAAGACGATGGCGAGAACGTTCGTAGACGAGGACTTCCTCACCTGGGAGGCATATGTCTCAGGTGGACAGCCAAATTCACCGGAGGCCGCCCGCATCTTCTTCCTCTGCCTCGATGCCCGGACGAGCCCGGCACGGTTCGTCGAGCACGAGAGCCGGAGCGTGGCAGCGGCGGAGCGGGACCTGTTGAACGTGACGGACGAAGACCTGCGGGAGATGCTCGCACGTAGCGTGCAGAACGCCTGAGCCCGGATCCCCGGGCAGCTTCCCCGATGACGCACGCCGGTCGCGAAGGCTCGATCGAAGTCATAACGGGCGTCATGTTCAGTGGAAAATCGGAGGAGCTGCTCCGGCGGGTGCGACGCGCTCTCGTGGCGCGCAGGTCGGTGCAGGTCTTCAAGTCCCACCTCGACGACCGCTACTCGGGCATCCATGCGATCAGTTCCCACGATGGGCGTCGGATCGACGCACGCCCGGTTTCCCATTCGAAAGAGCTGGCTGAGCAGCTGGACCCTGCGGTGGATGTCGTGGCGATCGACGAGGTCCAGTTCCTCGACGGGGGGATCGTGAACCTCGCGAATCGACTCGCCGATAGCGGGATTCGTGTGATCATCGCCGGTATCGACATGGATTTCCGCGGCGAGCCATTCGGCCAGATCGGATCTCTTCTCGCCGTGGCGGAGCGCATCGACAAGCTGCACGCGATCTGCGTCGTTTGCGGAGAACTGGCGACCCGAAACCAACGGCTGATCGATGGTCGCCCCGCCCCGGCGGAGGGGCCGACGATCCAGGTCGGCGGATCAGAGAGCTACGAGGCGCGTTGCCGCAGGTGTCACCGGGTTCCTTCCATCGCCGACCTCCAGATTCGGCTGATCGACGAGACCCCGCTCGGTTCGGACGGCTGAGATTCCCGGGAAGTCGAGCCGGGTCCGGCAGGGCTTCAGGAATGAAAGGCGTGCAGCGCCGTGGCCTTCACCTGAACCCAGATTTCGGTACCCTCTTCCAGCGCCAGTTCATCTGCGGCAGCGCGCGTAATCACTGCCACCCACGGTTGGCCGTTCCCTTCGAGTCGCACCCGTTCGAGGCTACCGGCCAGCCGGATTTCCGTTACTCGGGCCCGGAACCGATTTCGGGGGCTCGCCTCGATCCGGGCTCTCGAGAGAAAGAGGTCCTCGGGGCGATACACGATGCGGACCGTATCTCCAGGTCGGGCCGATCCGACCGCCGAGAGGGTGCTTCCGGCGGTGCGAACCTGCAGAAGCCCGTCGTCGGAGCTTTCCACCGTGCCTCGGAAGGAAAGCTCGGCACCCGTAACGGCGGCGATGAACGGATCCACAGGGTTCTCGAACAGGTCTTCCGGCCGCCCGGACTGTACGACTCGACCTTCCCGCAGGACGATCACCCGGTCCGCAATGCTGAAAGCGTCGGCTCGATCGTGGGTCGCGATCAACGTGGCGTGCCGACCATCGCGAGCCACCCGGTCCAGGTCCTCGATCAGCGCGGTCCGCGCCATGGCGTCGAGGTTCGAGGCGGGTTCGTCCAGACAGAGGATCGAGGGGTCGAGAGCCATGGCGCGCGCGATCGCGACCCGCTGCGCCTCACCGCCCGAGAGCGAACGGGCGTCCCGCTCGAGAAGATGCGAGATCTGGAGCTGTTCCGCGGCCTGTTCGGCGCGAGCGCGTTTCAGACCGGCCGGCGACCGCCGCAGCTGCAGACCCAGCTCGATGTTGTGCCGCACGGTTCCCGCCCAGAGATGAGGACGCTGGAAGACGAAGGCGCACTCCCGACGCAGGAGTTCGTCAGCTTCGCGGCCTGAAGTCCCACGAAAGTACACGGTGCCCGAGTCGGCCGGCTGGAGCATCGCGAGCACGCGGAGGAGCGTGGATTTACCCGCTCCGTTGGGGCCCAACACGGCGAGGATCTCGCCCCCGAAGACTTCCACCCTGTCCACGTCGAGCAGCCTCGATCCGCGTACCTCGACGACGAGTCTCTCTCCTTCGAGTATCGGGGCTTCCGGCTCGGTCTGACCGGACTGCAGCGACGGTGAGGTCAACGTCGGTGCGTCAGGCGGAGGCGGTAATGCGGATACGACGGACGTGCAGAAGCGTGAGAAGGAGGTTCACGAGGAGGGCGATCCCGAGGAGCACGATGCCGAGCGCGACGGCGACTCCGAAGTTGCCTCGGCGAGTCTCGAGCACGATCGCGCTCGTCATCACCCGAGTCTCGCCCAGCAGATTGCCGCCCACGATCATGACGGCGCCGACCTCGCTGATCACGGCCCCGAATCCCGCCGCGACGGCGGCCACGAGAGAAGCCCTCGACTCACGCAGGTGCAGCATCAGGGCCTGGGCACGGCTGGCGCCGAGGCCACGCGCCTGCACCCGGACATCTGGTGGAACACTCTCCAGCGCGGCCAGCGTGACAGCGATGATGTAGGGGCCCGCGAGCACCACTTGAGCCAGGATCACGGCCCCGGGTGTGTACAGGAGATCGAGGGGCCCGAGCGGACCGCGGCGCGAAAGAAGGAGAAATACCACCAGACCCACTACGACCGGGGGGAAGGCGAGCCCGGTGTTTACGAGTGCTACGACCGGCAGGCGCGAACGGAGTGGTGAGAACGCCAGACCGATACCGATCGGCAGGCCGATCAGGACCGCGAGCAGAAGTGCCGAGCCCGAGATCGCGAGCGATCGGAGAATTACATTCCAGAGATAATCGTCCCCCGAGAGGATCAGGCGCCACGCGCGCTGAAAGGGGTTCAAAACGCCGACCACCCCGCTGCCGGAGGCGTCCAGATCCGGGATCTCGTATGCCAGCGGTTGGAAGAGCGGCGCACCGAATTGATCGATGCCGTAGGCGGCAATGAGCGAGCGTGCCTCATCGCCCAGCAGCCAGCGCCAGAGGCGCGTCGCACCGGCCGGGTTCGCACCCGCGGTCGCAATCATCACCGAGTAGAGATTCTCCAGCGAGGTACCCCCGGCGGCCAGCACTTCGAGCTCGACGGCCTCGCCCAGAACGGTCAGCGTGGCACGGTCGGTCAGGGTGTACGCACGTCTCTCCGACGCCATCACGAGGGTGTTCCCCATGCCCTGTCCGGTCTCAGCGTACCACTCGCCCTCGGGCTCGATGCCGGCGGCCGCCCAGATCTGCCGCTCCCGTTTGTGGGTGCCCGAGTCGTCGCCCCGCGAAAGGAAGGGGGCTTCGGCAGAAGCGATCGCCTCGAAGGTCGCCGGAGCCGGATCGGGATCATTTCCTGCGAGCCCCTCACCCGCCCGCTCTCGAACTCCGGCCGGGTCGTCGGAGGGTCCGGCCACTACGAAGTCATTCTGCATGAAGGTGACCCGACTGCTTCCATGTCCAGCTGCCAGGAAGGCTCGCTCGGCTTCCGGCGCGTGGACGAGCACGAGGTCCACGTCGCCGCGCCGCCCCAGCTCCAGCGCCTGTCCGGTTCCGACGGCGACGACCCGGACTTCGAGATCCGGATTCTCCATTTCGAACTGCGCCACCAGGCTGTCCAGCAGGCCGGTATCGTAGAGCGACGTGGTCGAACCGACGTGCACCACGTCCGCCCTGTTCCCGGGTTCAGCGCACGCCACCATTCCGGCCGCTATCAGGAAGCACACACTGGGGTGCAGCCAATTAGCCCATCGGATTCCCTTCAGACGAGCCGTTCTCTCACCCATGTCGGAGCCACCTCGCGAACTCGGGAAGGTTGGGACGTTTCCCCTTCATCAAAATTCCCATTCGATAGATCCGGCCCGCTACCCTCGCGAGGAAATAGGTCGTGACCAGCAGCAGCACCACCGCGAGCAGTGACTGCCACAGCGGCACGTGCGACGATGCGATTCGCATCGGCATCAGGATCGGACTGAAGAAGGGAATCAGGGACATGACGACGACCCAGCTCGCGTCGGGCGTCTGCATCGCCGCCGGTAGCACCAGAATCGGGAGAACGATGGGGATCAAGGCGGGAATCAATACCTGCTGGATGTCCTGCTCGCTCGTGACCATCGCGCCCGCAGCCGCGAATACGCCCGAATAAAGCAGGTAGCCGGTGAAGAAGAAGACCATCGACCAGAGGACGAGATCCCACGGGAACGACAACCGCGACAGGTCCAGGCCGAGTTCGCCGAGGGCGGGTGCTGCGCTCGCCAGACCGAAGATGCCAGCGACCCCAATCACGGCGACCCAGATCGCAACCTGCGAGAGCCCCACCGCACCGATGCCGAGGATCTTTCCGAGCATCATCTCCCAGGGCCGTAACGATGAAACGAGAATTTCCACGATGTCGGAGGTCTTCTCCTCGAGCACGCCGCGCGCGATCATCTGCCCGTACACGATGAACATCACGTAAAGAGCCATCGCGAAGACGAAGCCCAGCGCCTGACGCAGGCCCGCAGGACCGTCCTCCGCCCGAAGCGGCTCCAGCTCCACGGAGGTGGGCCGCAGCACGTCATCGATCGCCTCGCCCGTCAGGCCGGCCCGCTTCAACCGCTCCGTCGTGACGACCTCGCGAAGCGCCCTCGACACGTTCCTCTGCAGCAGCGGACCCGTCTCCCGGTCCTCCACCAGAGTGACCCGTCCGCTCTCCAGAAGCCCGGGCGGGAGGTACAGCCAGGCGGCGGCTCTCTCTCCGCCAACCGCTCCCTCCTCCTCCAGGATCCGATTTCGGAGCGAATCGAGATCCGTAGCCCGCGAACCCTGTGTTCCTGGACGAACCGGGAGCCGGCGCGCCGGGACCTCGACCTCCTCCAACAGAGGGATGAGCCGGTCCGAGAGCCGCTCTGCGGTTTCATCCACGATCAGGAGGGGCCTGGGCTCGGAGGTGGAGCGGTCCACGAGAACGGCGGGCAGGATCATGGCTCCCACGAAGAGGAGTGGGACCACGAGGGTCGAAAACAGAAACCACCGGCTGCGCACCCGCGCCAGGAACTCCCGTCGGGCAACGGTGAGCACACGACGGTTCAGAGGACTCGAGTCACTCATGCTTCCGCCCCCTCGTCATTGGCCCGCCGCCGTGCCCCGGCGCGTTCCAGGAAGATCTCGCGCAACGAGGGCTCAGTGAGCTCGAATCGATCGATCGTGACACCCGTCTCCATCGCGTGTCGGAGGATCGTCTGCGGATCGGCGCCAACCTCGAGTCCGATCTCGACCCACTGTCCGTGATCCGTTGCGCTGGCCACGCCCGGGTGATCCAGGAACGCAGGGCTTCCGCGGTAAGCGATCACGAGGTGCTCGAGGGCCGACTCGCTCTTCACCTCGCGGATCGGACCATCGAGCACCTTCCGGGCGCCTGCGATCATGCACACCCGCTCGCAGATCTTCTCGGCATCCTCGATCATGTGAGTCGAGAAGAGAACCGTCGCCCCGTCACGCTGCCGCTCGAGGACGACCTGGCGAAGAAGGTCCACGTTGAGTGGATCGAGACCGCTGAACGGCTCGTCCAGAATCAACAGTTCGGGTCGATGGATTACGGTGGCGATGAACTGGACCTTCTGCTGCATTCCCTTCGAGAGCGCCTCGACCCGATCAGCGGCTCGATCGCCGAGGCCGAGTCGGTCCAGCCACCCGAGGGCTTCGGACAGCGCTTCACCGTGACGCATACCCTTGAGTTCGCCGAAAAAAGCGAGTTGCTCGGCGACGCGCATCCTCTGATACATGCCGCGTTCCTCCGGCAGGTATCCGATCCGGGCTCGCGCCTCGTGCGTCACGGGACCTCCGAAGATTTCCACCGTGCCCGAATCCGGACCGACGATGTCCAGGATCATCCGGATCGTGGTCGTCTTGCCCGCGCCGTTCGGGCCCAGCAGGCCGCAGATCGAACCGCGAGGAAGTTCGAACGAGAGATCTTCGACGGCCCGCGTGGCGCCGAAGCTCTTTCCGATGCCGTCGAGTCGAATGATCGGGTCGGCCAAGCCGGGCCCCCGTTCCTGGCGTGTGTGTGGACGCGAACGAGGCATCTTCGGACCCGGGCCGACGGCGGGCAAGAAGTCCTTCCGCGCTTCGCCCGCAGCGTCTCTCGAAGCCTCGATGCGGCCCCCGGCTTCCCGAGACGGCCAAGGGTATGATATATTGATTACTTACGTGCGATTCACCTGCGCCGGAGCCCCGCCGCCGGTACCGCGGCTCTCCGGTCTGCCCGAGATTCACCCCCGGAGGGAGCGAGCATGGCCATCTACCGCGTCATGTACTATTCGACCGTCACCGTCGGCAGCGGCGGGCGAATCAC
>JARRPS010000048.1:0-9700 GCA_037382625.1 Gemmatimonadota bacterium
TGCAGTCGCTCTTCTCCTTCTCCGCGAGCGCGTCCGATGGGCTCGCTCCCAGCGCCAGCAGCGTCATGGCCGTGACGGCCGCCAGCGGCTTCCATAGTCTCAGCATCCGCATCTCTTTCTCCTCGGGTACCGTCCGAACGGCCCATCGCGCCGCCCGGGCTCATTCCGCCGTGCCTCGTGCACGGGCAGGGCCTTCACGAAGCAGCGAGGCCGCCTCGTCCGGTGTAAGCACCCCTTCGCGGCGATGCTCCAGCCGGCGATCATCACCGATCGTCAGAACGGTGGGAACGACCTCGATCCGAAGCAGGTTCAGGAACCGGTCGGTATCGACCGGATGAAAGGCCCGGGTGCCGGGCAGCTCGCGCAGCAACCAGTCGCGGGTCCCGGGATCTTCCCGAATCGCGATCGCGATGAATCGGCTGGCATCCTTCCCCGGGGCCTCGAGCGCCCGCCGCCAGGCGGGAGCACTTCGTTCGCAGGACGGGCATGCAGTCAGGAGAGCGAGAGAGGTCACGGGAGCGAGATCGGCCAGTTCCACCGTATCGCCCGTTGCCAGATCGAGGAGCCGAAGGCCGTCGGGAATCGACTCGCCGGGGTCGACGATCCGACTTTCCCGGATCGCCGGCAGAATCCGGTCGCGGACCAGGAGACCCGAGGCCAGCACCAGCGCGAGCACCGTGATCAGATTCAGCAGCGGCTCGATCCTCCGACGGGTCATTTTCATCACGTTCTCTCCGGTGCTCTGATTCGTCGCCAGCGACTCCAGCCTCCCGGGGTCGCCTCAACGATCGATCAACCGCCCTCACCGGCTCCTCCTTCCCGGGCGCTCTGATGACGAGTCCGTGAGGCGGCCTCGCCAGAGGTGCCCATGCGCGACGAACAGACAACGCGGCAGGTTCTGAAGTCCGTGTTCGGTCATGAGAGGTTTCGACCGGGTCAGGCAGCCGTCGTCGCCGCGATCCTCGACGGGCGTGATCTCGTGGCTGTACGCGCGACCGGCTTCGGCAAGTCTCTCTGCTACCAGTTGCCCGCCCTGCTGCTGCCACGTCCGACCGTCGTCGTATCGCCCCTGATCGCGCTGATGCAGGACCAGGTGAAAGGGCTCCGGGCTCGAGGCGTGGACGCGGCGGCGTACTCGTCTTCGCTGGACAGGGACCAGAAGCGGGCCCTCGAAGATCGTCTGCGCCACCTCCCTCCGCGCCTTCTCTACCTTTCGCCGGAAGCGCTCGCGACGGATCGTGTCCGAGCGCTTGCGCGGGCCGTCGCGCCGGCTCGCGTCATCGTGGACGAAGCGCACTGCATCAGTGACTGGGGCCATGACTTCCGCCCTGAATACCGAAACATCCTCCGATTTCTCGAGGCCTCGGGCCGCCCTCCCGTCGCAGCGTTCACGGCCACCGCGACTCCGCACACACGAGCGGACATCGAAACCAGCCTCGGCCTTCGCCGGCCGGCTCGCTTTCTGAGCAGTGTCGATCGTCCGAATCTCGACTGGTCGGTGAGTCACTCGGGAGGGAACGCCTCCGGTCTCGACGAGATCCTCGTTGCCGTTGAGCGGGCGCTCGGTCACGGAGGGCGGGCGTCCGCTCTCATCTACCTGCTCTCACGGGCGGGAACCGTACGGCTCGCCCACCAGCTCCGGCGTCGGGGCTGGGAGGCGGCTGTCTATCACGCCGGTCTGGACAGCGCGACGCGCGATGGGCTCCAATCCGGGTTCATCGCCGGCCGCTATCGGGTCTTGTGTGCCACGAGCGCCTTCGGCATGGGGGTCGACCACCCCCAGATCCGACTCGTCGCGCACGTGGGCATGCCGGCGGCGCTCGAGGCCTACGTGCAGGAGGCCGGTCGGGCGGGACGGGACGGAGATCCCGCTCGCTGTTTGTTGATGCCCGTGCCCGGCGACATCCGACTGCACCGGGAGCGGATCCGTTCCCGTCACGGAGCGACCCGATATCATTGGTGCCGGGCTGCCTCGTCCGGCGAGGACCTCGCAGGCCGGTCGGCCCCGGCGGAATCGGAATCGGATGAACCGGCGTCTCGACTGGCGGCCCGTGCTCGGAACCGACTCCGAGCGATGCGACAGTACGCGACGGCGCGGGGATGCCGGCGAGCGGTCATTGCCCGATATTTCGGCGAACCGGACCCTCCCTGCCGCGGCTGCGACCGCTGTCGGGATTCCGGGGCAGGCAACCGAAGGTTCCGCTCATGAATCAGAAACGGCGAGCAGCGGCGCGGCCAGATCGAGACCGGACCCGATCCCGCAGCCACGGGAACCGCCATGACCAGAGCCGGCAGAAGGGAAGGACAAATGAGAGTCACGACAGAATCGGCCGCAGGATGCGGCTCGTCGATGCCGCGCGGGGCCCTTCTCCGGCTCCCGCTCTTCATCCTGCTGCTCCCGGCGGTCGCGCTTTCCCAGGAGCCGGTGCGCCTGGGGAACCCGGATGCCACGGCCGCCGAGCCTCGTGGCTCGATCGACGGCATCCGCGTCCAACGAGGTGGAAGCGTTCTCGTGGCGGATGGCGCCGAGAATCGGCTGATCCGGTATTCTCCCGACCTGACGACGACGGTCGTTCTCGGACGTGAAGGCCAGGGGCCCGACGAGTATCGGCAGCCGGACGGGCTGTTCGCTCTCCCGGGTGACTCGACGCTGATGACCGATCTGGGCAATGGCCGGATCGCGGTCCTCGCGCCCGATGGGGCGATCGTACGGACGGCTCCCATTGCGCGAGACGGTGACGAGGGAAGCCTGATGCTCGTGCTGCCCGGAGGAACCGACGCCGAGGGAGGCATCTGGTTCACGACGAGGACCGGACCGGGAATGCGTCTGGAGGACTCGGTCCAGATCCGCCGACTCGACCCCGCCACGGGCGTGATCGAGCGAGTGGCCCATCTCGCCCCTCCCCCGACGAGCCGATCGACGAGCGGCGGTGGCGGACGGCAGGAGGAACGGGTCATGCCGGTTCCGTTCGGTCCCGAGGACGACTGGGCGGTCGGACCCGGCGGCCTCGCCATCGTCCGCGCGGAGCCGTACCGGCTGGAGAGGGTGCGCCCGGACGGGGAAGTGGTGCAGGGGCCCGAGATCGCATGGAAGCCGGTGAAGGTGAAGCGGGCGGACCAGGAGGAGTGGCTGGATGCCCTTTCCGGTGGTCTGATGGTCATGGTCACGGAGGAGAACGGAGTCCGGAACACGAACCTCCGCCGTGGAGGGCGACCTCCCGGAATGGACCTCGACTCCTTCGAATGGCCGGAGACGAAGCCGGCCTTCGTGCCCCGCAGCACCTTCGTGGACTTCGCCGGACGGGTGTGGGTGCGCCGGAACGTCCGGGCCGGAGAACCCGCACTCTACGATGTGTTCGGATTCGATGGACGACCGACCGGCCAGGTGGAACTGCCTCCGGACAGACGACTTCTCGGATTCTCGCGGGACTACGTCTACCTGGCGCGTACGGATGAACTCGACTTTCAGTGGCTGGAGAGGTATCCCGAGCCGACGGTGTCGTCCGGGCGATAGGCGGATCGGGGTCCCGTTTCCCGACCTCGCGCACACCGGTAGTTTTCATGCACCGACAGGTCCGCGAGAGACCTTCCCGGGTATGGGACGGACGGGAACCGGTTCCGGGTCCCGGGGCGCCCGTGAGGACCACACCTAATCGGAGAACATGAGCTGGAGAGCGCATGACGGACTTGGGACTGTACCTCGAAGATCACCACATCATGTTGCGCGACATGGTGCGCGAGTTCGCACAGGCGGAGATCGCGCCCGTCGCTCACGAGTACGACGAGACGGAGCAGTTCCCATGGGAATCGGGGAAGAAGATGGCCGAGCTCGGGTTGTTCGGCATCCCCTTTCCCGAGGCGTACGGCGGGGCCGGGATGGACCTGATCTCTTCCATCATCGTCTCCGAGGAACTGGCACGGGTGGACGCGAGCCACTCGATCATGGTCGGAGCGCAGATTTCTCTCGCCGGAACTCCGATCAGCCGCTGGGGAACGGAGGAGCAGAAGCAGACGTATCTCGTTCCTCTCGCTTCGGGCGAGGCGCTGGGGGGATTCGGTCTTACCGAACCGGGGTCCGGATCCGACGCCAGCAGCATGGCGACGATGGCCGAGAAGAAGGGCGACCACTTCCTCATTAACGGGCAGAAGACCTGGATTACGCATGGGGGCGTGGGAGAGATCTTCATGCTCGCCGCCGTCACCGACCCGTCCGCCGGCAACCGCGGCGTCAGCGCCTTCCTCGTCACCAAGGAGACCTGCGATCTGGAACGGGCCCGGGAGCTGGGATTCGGGCATTGCGAGTCGCTGACTCCGATGCCCGGCTTCTCGACCGGCCAGAAGCTGCGGAAGCTCGGGTGGAACGCGTCCGACACGCGCGAGCTGATTCTGGAGGATGTGGAGGTTCCGTTCGAGAACCTCCTGGGAGAGGAAAACGAGGGCTTCAAGGTCTTTCTCGACACGCTCGACGGTGGCCGGATCTCGATCGCGGCGCATGCCGTAGGCATCGCGCAGGGCGCGCTGGACGCCTCGATGCGCTATACCGGGGAGCGCGAGCAGTTCGGGAGAAGGATCAATCAGTTCCAGGGAATTCAGTTCAAGCTGTCCGACATGGCCACACGCATTCACGCCGCGCGGCTGATGACCTATCACGCCGCCTGGCTACGACAGAACGGCAGACCGCACAAGAAGGAGGCCTCGATGGCGAAATTGTTCGCGTCGGAGGCCGCGATGGACGTGACGATCGACGCCGTGCAGTTGCATGGCGGCTATGGATACAGCCGGGAGTACCCGGTGGAACGGATGATGCGCGATGCCAAGATCACCGAAATCGGCGAGGGCACGAGCGAGATCCAGCGTATCGTGATCGCACGCGAACTGCTGAAGGCTCTGGAGGCCTGAGCGCCGAAGTGGTGTCGAAGCGACGCCGACCGTAAATTGCGCGACCGGGCCGCGAGCCACTGACGCCGCGGCCCTTTCGCGTTGAGATCGACTACGACGAGAGTGACCCGCGAGGCCGCGGGGTCTGGATATCTATGCGCAGGGAAATCGTGATCGATGCCGCCGGGACGGAAACCCGGGTGGCGATCGTGGAGGACGGCAGACTCGTGGAGCTGATGCACGAGCGTGCCGAGGACGAGCGGATGGTGGGGGATCTCTACCTCGGTCGGGTGGAGGCCGTGCTCCCCGGCATCCAGGCTGCGTTCGTGGACATCGGGACGGAGAAATCTGCCTTCCTCCACGTCTCGGACCTGGCGGAAGAGCTGGACGATGAGAACGGGAACGGCAGCGGCCGTCGTTCCCGACGGTATCCGCCGATCCAGGACCAGGTCGAACGGGGTCAGGAGATCCTCGTCCAGGTCACCAAGGAGCCGATCGGCACGAAGGGCCCGCGAGTCACCTCACAGGTCTCGCTGCCCGGTCGTTTCGTCGTCTTCATACCCGACAGCGACCACGTAGGCGTAAGCCGGAAGATCGAAGACAGGGACGAGCGCTCGCGACTTCGAGCGGTCGCGCGCGAGGCGCTCGGACGTGGATCCGGCGGGGTGATCGTGCGCACGGTCAGCGAGGAGCTGAACCGTAAGACGCTGGAGAAAGAGCTCTCCACGCTCCGGAACACCTGGAGCAAGATCCAGCGGCGTGAAAAGAGCATGAAGGCCCCGGCGCTGGTTCATCGCGAGGAAGAACTGACATCGGGTATCATCCGTGATCTCTTCAGCGAGAAGATCGACCTTCTTACCGTCAACGACCGGCAACTTCATCACGAGATCCGCTCCTACCTGGGCCAGGTAGGCCCCGAACTTCTGGATCGCGTCACGCTGTACGAGGGTGAGACGCCGATCTTCGATCACTTCGGAATCGAGGAGGAGATCCGTGCCGCATTCCGCCGACGGGTCGAGTTGAAGTCGGGCGGCCACATCGTGATCGAGCATACCGAGGCGCTGGTCGCGATCGATGTGAACACGGGCCGCTACACGGGCAAGAAGGACCCCGCCAAGACGATACTCCGCACCAACCTGGATGCCGCCGGCGAGATCGCCCGGCAACTGCGGTTGCGCGACATCGGCGGAATCATCGTTTCCGACTTCATCGACATGGACGAGAAGGAAGCGCGAGAGAAGGTCTACAACGAGATCAAGAGTCACCTCGGCCGGGACCGGGCCCGAACCAAGGTGTTCGGAATTTCGGACCTCGGACTTCTCGAGATGAGCCGGCAGCGCGTTCGGCCCAGTCTGGTGCAGATGATGACGGTCCCGTGCACCAGCTGTGATGGTACGGGGCGGGTTCTGGCGCCGGAGACAGTGGTCCGGAGGATCGAGCGAGCGCTGCGGCGGGCGAAGTCTCTCGGGGAGAAGCGGGCGATCACCATGCGGGTGCACCCGGAGGTGGCCCTGTACCTGCTCGAGCAGGAGCCGGAGTTCCTCCGGACGACGAGCGCCGAGTGTGGCGTCGACCTCGACGTTCGTGACGATCCGCTCCTGGAACACGACGAGTATCGGCTGCTGGCGGCTCCCGCCGACACCGACGTGACGTCCCGATACGCCGTAGCTTGATTGACAGGCTTTACTTCTGAAAGTATTCTTCCGGGCTACGAATCGACGGAAACCAACTGCCGGGAATACGATACGATGTACGCGATTTTCGAGGCGAAGGGAAAGCAGTTTCGGGCGGAACCCGAGATGACGCTGACGATTCCGACACTGGATGCCGAGCCGGGCGAGACAGTGACGTTCGACCGGGTCCTGCTGGCGGGACGCAACGATGAAGTCATCGTCGGCCGTCCCTCTCTGGAAGGGGCGTCCGTGAGGACCGAAGTGGTCCGGCACGGGCGGGGTCCGAAGATCGTCGTCTACAAGATGAAGCGCCGGAAGGGCTACCGTCGGAAGCAGGGGCACCGGCAGGGCTTCACCGAGATCCGGATTCTCGATATCGACTTCGGGGCGGGGCGTTCCGTGGAGCCACCGAAGGCCGAAGCGCCGAAGCCGAAGAAGAAGCCGGTCGAAGCCGAGGCGGAGAAGCCGGTCGAGGCCAAGGCGGAAATCGAGGCGACCGATTCCGCGCGCGAGCTCGCTGCGGAAGCCGGGATCGACCTCGCAACGATCGAGGGAACGGGCAAGGAAGGTCGCATTCTGAAGTCGGATGTCCAGAAGGCGATCAAGGAACAGGAAGGAAGCTGATTTATGGCGCACAAGAAGGGAGTCGGCTCGAGCCGGAACGGGCGCGACAGCAATCCGAAATACCTCGGCGTCAAGAAGTACGGAGGCGAGAAGGTGATCGCCGGAAACATCATCGTTCGCCAGCGCGGCACCCGCATTCATCCGGGCCGTAACGTGGGGCGTGGCAATGATGACACGCTGTTCGCGCTCTCCGACGGCGTCGTCACCTTCAGCGACCAGCGCGGTGGACGGAAGATCGTGAGCGTGCTCCCCGCCTGAGAGCTCTGGCGGCATCTCGGGCCTGAAGGGAAGGGGCCTGTGCGAGCGGCGGCCAGCAAACAAGAGGCCCCGACCGATTCGAGGATCGGCCGGGGCCTCCTTGCGTCAGCCGGGGGCTCCGGAAACCGGGCTCACGAGCCCCGGAACTCGGGTGGGCGCTTCTCGAGGAAGGCCCCGACCCCCTCGTCCTTGTCGTCGGTTGAGAAGAGCAGGCCGAACCACGCCCTCTCGAACTTGAGTCCCTCGTCCAGCGGCATGCGCCGGGCGGCGAGGACGGTCTCCTTGGCAGCCTGGAGCGCGATCGGGGAACGTGAGGCGATTCCGCGCGCGAGCTCGAGCGTGGCCTCTCGCAGCGCCTCGGGCGGGTAGACCTGCTCGACGAGCCCGATCCTGGCGGCTTCCTCGGCTTCGATCGGTGCTCCGCTCATGATGAGCCGATTGGCGTGACCTTCCCCCACGAGGCGCGGAAGCCGCTGCGTTCCGCCGCCGCCCGGTATGATCCCGAGGTTCACCTCCGGCTGGCCCAGTTTCGCCTTCTCGGATGCGATCCGCATGTCGCAGGCCATCGCGAGCTCGCATCCGCCACCGAGACAGAACCCGTTGATCATCGCGATGATCGGCTTGGGAAAGGCCTCCATCAGCGAGTAGATGTCCCCGGCCTGCATGGCCCGATACTGCTCCACGGCTCGCGCGTCCTTGAACTCGGCGATGTCGGCGCCGGCGATGAACGCCCTTTCGCCGGCGCCCGTGATCACCACGACGCGCACGTCGTCATCCGCAGCCAGTTCGCGAAACGCATTGAACAGGGCCTCCCGGACCTCGGAGTTCAGGGCGTTCATCTTTTCCGGTCGGTTGACCGTCAGCAGTGCGACACGTCCATCCAGCTTCTCGATCAGCAGTACGTCGCTCATGGCAGATTCCTTGTCAGCGATCAGTCCCAACGGTAGAAGCCGATACCGGACTTCTTTCCGAGCTTTCCCTCCTCGACCATCCGCTCCAGCAACTCGGGAGGGCGGAAGCGCTCTCCTCCCAGTTCGCCGTGCAGGTACCGCGCGATCTCCAGCCGGACGTCGAGTCCCACGAGGTCCGTGAGGCGAAGCGGTCCCATCGGATGCCGGTAGCCGAGCTCCATCGCGAGGTCGATGTCTCTGGCGGAGGCGACTTCCTCCTGCAGCATGCGGATCGCTTCGAGCCCGAGGGCGACACCGAGCCGGGAGGACGCGAATCCCGGGCTGTCGCGCACGACGATCGGCTGCTTGCCGAGCCCTTCGGCGAAAGTGCGGGCTGTCTCGACCACCCGCTCGGCGGTCCGGTCCCCACGGACGATCTCGACCAGGGACATGATGTGGACCGGGTTGAAGAAGTGAAGACCGACGACGCGCTCCGGTCCTGGCAGCGGCCCCGCGAGGGAGGTGATCGAGAGAGAAGACGTGTTCGAGGCGAGAAGCGCGTCCGGCGCGATGCGCGAGGCGGCACGTGCCAGGATCGCCTGCTTGAGGTCGAGTCGTTCCGGTGCGGCCTCGATCACGAGGTCGGCCCCCGATACGGCGTCCTCGAACTCGGTGGCGCCACGAAGGCGCGACAGCGCCGCATCCCTGACCTCCGCGTCCACCTTGCCGAGTTCGACGCCCCGCTCGAGGTTCGAGGCGACCCGATCCAGGGCCCGGGCGAGCGCCTCAGGCTCGATGTCGAACAACCGCGTCTCATGGCCTGCCGCCGCGCAGACCTGGGCGATGCCGTGTCCCATGGTTCCGGCCCCCAGGACGGCCACTACGCCGATGGGCTCGGGCACCGGGTCGCAGGACATCAGTCGGCGTCCGAGAGATCGCCCGAGGGGCCGCCGGGAACTCCGCTCGTCGAATCGCCCGGCGGGTAGTCCCACGAGATCGGCTTGCGGCGGATGATGCCGAACGCCTCGAAGCCCAGCTCCTCCGCCAGCTGGTTCGGTTGCGCCTCGAGGGCGCTAGTGAACAGGCGGACCTCCGTGAGCTCCATCTCCCGCGCCCACCGGTAGGCGGCGTCGAGTAGGCGTCGAAGGTGGCCGCGACCCCTGGCCTCGGGTCTCACGTAGGGCGTCTGGAGGCGTCCGAAGGAGGGAGGATTGAAGTAGGGCACGTTCTTCTCGACGAAACAGGAGATCATTCCGTCGAGTCCGCCATCCGGCCGGTCGACCACGAAGACCGCGGAGTCCGGTCCTCGCACGTGCCGCTCGAACAGGTCGCGACGCTTTTCGATGGCGTCCGGCGGGAGCTTCCGATAGACCGGGT
>JARRPS010000049.1:0-11563 GCA_037382625.1 Gemmatimonadota bacterium
GCACGCCGACCCGATACTCGGGTCTGGGACCCGGCGAAAAGTTGCAGATGACGAGCACGGATCGACGGCCGTCCCGGGAGCGCCGCAGAAAACTGATCGCGTTCTGTTCGTAGTCATCGGGCGCGATCCACTCGAAGCCCGTCGGGTCGCAGTCCAGCTCGTAGAGCGCCGGCTCGTCCCGGTACAGCCGGTTCAGGTCGCCCAGCCAGCGCATGACGCCCGAATGGGGTGCCTCATCGAGCAACTGCCAGTCCAGAAATCCTTCGTGATTCCACTCACCCCGCTGGGCGAACTCGGCGCCCATGAAGAGGAGCTTCTTGCCCGGCTGGGCATACATCAGTCCGTAGAGCAGTCGCAGGTTCGCGAACTTCTGCCACTCGTCGCCGGCCATCCGATTCCAGAGAGATCCCTTTCCGTGCACGACCTCGTCGTGGGAAAAGGAAAGCACGAAATTCTCCGAGAAGGCGTACAGCTGCCGGAAGGTGAGGTCGTTGTGGTGCCACCGACGGTGCACGGGGTCCTTCCCCATGTAGCGCAGGATGTCATGCATCCAGCCCATGTCCCACTTCAGTCCGAACCCCAGGCCCCCGATGTAGGTCGGCTTCGTGACCGCCGGCCATGCCGTCGATTCCTCCGCCACCGTCTGGACGCCCGGCGCCGTCCCGTAGGCTTCCTCGTTCATCCTCCGGAGCAGGTATACCGCGTCCAGATTCTCCCGTCCGCCGTGCTCGTTCGGGATCCATTCCCCTTCCTCGCGGGAGTAGTCCCGGTACAGCATGGACGCCACCGCATCCACCCGCAGACCATCGGCGTGAAACTCCTGAAGCCAGTAGATCGCGCTGGATACGAGGAAACAGCGCACCTCGTGGCGGCCGTAGTTGAAGATCCAGCTGCTCCAGTCCGGGTGGAAGCCGAGACGCGGATCGGCATGCTCGTAGAGGTGCGTTCCGTCGAACCATCCGAGGCCGTGACCGTCGGTCGGAAAATGAGAGGGGACCCAGTCCAGCAGGACGCCGATCTCGCGCTGATGAAGATAGTCGATGAAGTACTTCAGATCTTCGGGGGTCCCGTACCTGCCCGTGGGCGAGAAGTATCCCGTGACCTGATAGCCCCAGGAACCGTAGAACGGATGCTCCATCACCGGCATCAGTTCGACGTGTGTGAAGCCGGTGGCGGAGAGGTGCTCCGCGACCCGCGGTGCCAGTTCACGCCAGCCCGGCCATCGCTCGCCTTTCCCTTCCGGCGGCGCCCAGGAGCCCGGATGCATCTCGTAGATGCTCATCGGCCGGTCGAGTCCCTGCCGTTCCTCCCGGGCCCGCATCCACGCCTCGTCTCCCCACTCGTAGGCCGCGTCGTGCACGAGCGATGCGGTCTTCGGCGGGACCTCCGAGCGGCGAGCATACGGATCCGCCTTCTCGATGGACGATCCGTCCTTGGTTCGAATGTGGAATTTGTAGGCCTGTCCGGGCCGAACCCCCGCGATGAAGGTCTCCCAGACCCCGGAGCTCGCCCGAGGAGACATGGGCGCGTCGAGCGGGTTCCACGCGTTGAAATCGCCGACCACTGAGACCTCTCGAGCGTTCGGCGCCCACACGGCGAACCAGAACCCCGTCTCACCCGACTCGCGGCCGGGATGACATCCCAGTTTCTCCCAGATGCGGAAGTGCGTCCCCTCGTTGAACAGGTGAAGATCGAGATCCGTCAGGGGCCCGCGATCCCCGGAGGGCCGCTCTTGCTCGAAGTGCATCGGTTCTCCCCGGGCGCGATCGATCGCGCCGGTTGTCGTTGACGCCGTCCCCGGCGTGCCCACCGCCGTTTCCGACCTCCGTCCGGCGGCTGGCGCGTTGGCCGACTTCCGGTATCGGCAGAGCACCGGGAACCGTCAAGCTAGCGCGACAGTGACGGCCGTGGGAGGGCGTGCGATCGGCGCCCGCGGATCGCGCTCTCCGCCGAAGCCGCCGCCCGTATCCATCGGGTCGCGCGGGGCTCGGCCGCGTGGTATCCTTGGCTCGGTCCCGTCCCCTTTGCGGGAGGGCATTGGCCGATCGGACATCATCTCCAGACTGCGACGGAACGGTACGCTCATGAGCACGGAAGCGGGCTCGACGGCGGACCGCGAAGCGGGCGGTGCCGCCGAAGCCCGACTCGCGGCCATGTCGATCGAAGAACTCACGATCCATACGATCCGGACGCTCTCTATGGACGCGGTCCAGGCCGCGAATTCGGGGCATCCCGGGACTCCGATGGCACTGGCTCCGATCGGGTATCTTCTCGCCCGCCAGCTGCGGGCGAATCCCGGGAATCCCGGCTGGCCGGACCGTGACCGTTTCGTGCTCTCGGCCGGTCACGCGTCGATGCTCCTGTACGCGATGTTGCACCTTTCCGGGTACGACCTCTCGCTGGAAGAGATCCGCGCATTCCGGCAATGGGGCAGCCGGACGCCCGGACATCCGGAGTTCGGGCACACCCCCGGTGTCGAGACGACCACCGGCCCTCTCGGTCAAGGCCTGATGACGGCGGTCGGAATGGCGCTCGCAGAGGCGCACCTGGCCGCCCTCTACAACCGGCCCGGCTATCCGATCGTGGACCACCGGACGTGGGTGCTGGCCAGTGACGGCGACATGATGGAGGGGGCTTCGCACGAGGCCGGATCGCTCGCCGGACACCTGCAGCTCGGCAAATTGAACGTGATCTACGACGACAACCGGATCACGATCGACGGTGCCACCGATCTTTCCTTCTCGGATGACACCGCGGCCCGTTTCGCGGCGTACGGTTGGGATGTGAACGACCTCGGCGACGCTGCGGAAGATCTCCCCGCGCTGGCCGAGGCCATGGCCGCCGCGAGAGCGGAGACCGGCAGACCCTCCCTGATTCTCGTCCGTTCGCACATCGGCTACGGCTCGCCGCACAAACAGGACACTTCGGCCGCCCATGGAGCGCCGCTCGGGGCCGAGGAGGTACGCCTGGCCAAGGAGACCTACGGCTGGCCGCCCGAATCGGACTTCCTGGTCCCCGAACGGGTTCGCTCGCACATGGCCGAAGTGGGCGAACGAGGGCGGCAGCTGGAATCGGAGTGGAACGAGCTGCTGGATCGGTATTCAGAGGAGTATCCGGTCGAGGCCGCCGCTCTGCGGCGTGTTCTGGCGAACGAGCTCATCGAGGGCTGGGACGAGAATCTGCCCCGATTCGAGCCCTCCGACGGACCACTGGCCACGAGGTCCGTTTCCGGAATGGCGATCAACGCGCTGGCCGATACCGTACCCGCGCTGATGGGCGGCAGTGCGGATCTGGCCGGCTCGAACAACACACGGATCGAATCGAGCGGTTACGTGGCAGCCGCCGACTGGGGGCAGCGCAACGTACACTGGGGAATCCGGGAGCACGCGATGTGCGCCGCCTGTTCGGGGATGTCGCTCCACGGAGGTATCCGACCGTATGCCGCGACCTTCCTGGTGTTCACGGACTACGCCCGGCCCGCGATCCGCCTCGCGGCGCTGATGGGTCAACCCGTGATTTACGTGATGACCCACGACTCGATCGGGCTGGGAGAAGATGGGCCGACCCACCAGCCGATCGAGCATCTCGCCGCGCTCCGGGCGATTCCCGGCCTGCGGGTGATCCGTCCCGCGGATGCCAACGAAGCGGTCGAGGCCTGGCGCGTGGCCGTTTCGCGAACCGACGGCCCGACGCTGATCGCTCTCACCCGTCAGAAGGTCCCGGTTCTCGCGGTCGATGCGCCCGCCGGGACTCATGATCTGGCGCGCGGCGCGTACGTGATGGCGGACGCTGCGGACGGTACGCCCGACCTGATCCTCATTGCCACCGGATCCGAAGTGGCTCCCGCCCTGCAGGCTCGCGAAGAACTGATCCGTCGGGGAATCCGTACCCGTGTCGTGAGCATGCCCAGCTGGGAGCTCTTCCGGGAACAGGACACGGCCTATCGGAACGAGGTTCTTCCGCCGGGAATCGGAGCGCGCATTTCCATCGAAGCGGGATGCACGCAGGGCTGGAGGGAGTGGATCGGGGACCGCGGCATCGCGATCGGCATCGACCGGTTCGGCGCGAGCGCTCCGGCTTCAGAGCTCTTCGAGCATTTCGGACTTACCGCCTCCGCGATCGTCGAGGCCGCCGCTCGACTTCTGGAGGACTGAGCCGATGCGCATCGCGATCGGGACCGACCATGCCGGATGGAGCTACAAGGAATTCCTGGTCCACGAGCTCCGGGAGGCCGGACACGATCTTCTGGACCTCGGAACCCACGGGCCCGAATCGGTGGACTACCCCGATTTCGCCAGGCCCGTCGCGGAGACGGTGGCACGGGGCGAGGCCGATCGGGGCATTCTGCTCTGCGGAAGCGCCGTGGGGGTCAGCCTGGTGGCCAACAAGGTGCCCGGGATTCGGGCCGCCGTCTGTCACGACTGTTATTCCGCCCATCAGGGCGTGGAGCACGACGACGTCAACGTACTCTGCCTGGGGGCCCGGGTGATCGGCATCGAACTCGCCCGCGAGATCGTTCACCGATTTCTCGAAGCCCGGTTCAGCGAGGATCCCCGGCACCGGCGGCGGCTGGAGAAGCTGATCGCGGTCGAACGAACCTACATGAAGGAACCGGAGACGGATTAGGCCCACATGGAACCACTCTTCGAGCTGCTCGAGCACGGCCAGAGCTACTGGCTGGACAACCTCTCCCGTGAGATGATCCGCGACGGATCTCTGGCGCGGCGCGTCGAGGCCGAGGGCCTCCGCGGTGTCACTTCGAATCCGGCGATCTTTCACAAGGCGATCTCCAGCGGGACCCTCTACGCCGATCAGATCGAAGAGCTGGCGGGCGAGGGCCGCTCCGTGGCGGCGATCTACGAGGAGCTGGCGGTCACCGATGTCCGCGAAGCCTGCGACGTTCTCCGGCCGGTGTGGCAGGCGTCGGACGGCGTGGACGGGTACGTCAGCCTCGAGGTGTCTCCGCACCTGGTACATGACACCCGTGGCTCGATCGAAGAGGCGAAGCGTCTATGGGACGCCGTGGACCGGCCGAACCTGATGGTGAAGATCCCCGGCACTCCTGCGGGCGTGACGGCGATCGAAGAGCTGCTGTTCGACGGCGTCAATGTGAACGTGACCCTGCTGTTCTCGGTCTCCGCCTACGAAGCGGTGCACCGGGCATACCTGAATGCGCTGAACCGTCGTCGCGAGGCAGACCGACCGCTCGGGACCGTCGCCTCGGTGGCCAGCTTCTTTCTGAGCCGGATCGATGTCCTCGTGGACGGTCTGCTTTCGCAGCGCATCGATCGTCGCGAGGCGACCCCTGAGGGTCCCGCGTCGCTGTTCGGCGCGGCGGCGATCGCGAGTGCCCGTCTCGCCTATCGGACCTTCGAGTCGGTGCTCGAAGGAGAAGAATGGGAGGCCCTCGCGGAAGCCGGAGCGAGACCGCAGAGACTGCTCTGGGCGAGCACCAGCACCAAGAACCCCCTCTACGATCCCGTCCGCTACGTCGAGCCCCTCGTCGGCCCCTACACGGTCAACACGATGCCGGAGGTCACGATCGAGGCCTTCGGCAGAGAGGGCCGGGTCGTGCCGGCCGGGATCCGTCAGGGTGTCGGCGAGGCGGAACGGGTCTTCGAGCGGCTCGAAGCAGTCGGCATCGACATGCAGGCGGTCTGCGAGCAACTGGTGAACGAGGGCGCCGACAAGTTCATCGTTCCCTTCGACGCGCTGATCTCGGGTCTCGCAGACCGCAGACGGGAGGCGCTGGAGCACCGCATGGCGAGCGCCGTGTGGGCGGGAGATGCCGGCGACGGCCTTCCAGCGTCGCTGACAGCCGCAGTCGCCGAGCAGCGATTCGGCACCCGGCTCGCGGCGCGGGATTCGTCGCTCTGGACCGATGATCCGGAGACGGCCGAGAAGATCGGCCATCGTCTCGGCTGGATCGAAGCACCACAGAGGGCGCAGGACGAGCTCTACGAGCTCGAGCGATTCGCGGCCGAGGTCCGGGACGAGGGAATCTCGCACGTGGTTCTGCTCGGCATGGGCGGGAGCAGCCTCTGCCCGCTCGTGGCCTCGGAGACGCTCGGTCGGGTGGAGGGCTGGCCGGAGCTGATCGTGCTCGATGACGTGGACCCGGAGGCGATCCGGGCCGTGATGGACCGCATCGACCCGCTCGCCACCCTGTTTCTCGTGGCCAGCAAGTCGGGCACGACGATCGAGACACTCTCCCTCTACCGGCATTTCTATGACCTCGTCGCGAAGGCCGGCGACAAGAGACCGGGAGCCCGATTCGTGGCGCTTTCGGACCCGGGCTCTCCGCTCGTGCGCGAAGCTCAGGAACAGGGGTTCCGGTGCACATTCGAGACGCCGAGCGACGTGGGCGGTCGATTCTCTGCCCTGACCGTGTTCGGCCTGCTGCCGATGGCGCTGGCCGGCTACGACCTGGCGGCGATCATCGAGTCGGCGCTGGACATGAGGGCCGACTGCGCTCCCGAGATCCCCGACGCCCGAAATCCAGCGATCCGCCTGGGGATGGCGTTGGCGGCGCAGCATGACGCGGGGCGCGACAAGCTGACTCTGGTCGCCTCACCGGGTCTCGCGGCGCTGCCCCTCTGGATCGAGCAGCTGGTCGCCGAGAGTACCGGCAAGGAAGGCACCGGTATCGTTCCGGTCACGAACGAGCCGCTGGCAGATCCGGCCGCCTATGGCCCGGATCGCCTCTTCGTCCTGTTGTCGCTGGCTGGAGAGCGGAGTGAGGCGTTCGACTCGACGGCGACGGCGCTCGCCGCCGACGACCACCCGGTGCTCCAGATCGTCCTTCCGCTACCGGAGGCGATCGGCGGGGAGTTCCTGCGCTGGGAGATTGCCACCGCCGTCGCCGGCGCGCTCCTCGGCGTGAATCCGTTCGATGAGCCGGACGTGACGGCGAGCAAGGCGATCACGCGGGAGATTCTCCACGGGACTCCGGCGGGAGCAATGCCCGGCAGCGGGGTTCCCACGGCCGTGTCGGATTCGTTGGAGGCACACCTCGACGGTGGGATGGCTTGGAGCCAGGGACTCGACCGGGAGAGCGCGGAGGCGCTGGTCCGCGATTTCGTGGGTGTCGCGCGTCCGGATGATTATTTCGCGATCCTCTCCTTCGTGGCCGCGACGCCGGAGCGCGAAGCCCTGCTGGAGACCCTCCAGTCGGCCCTGCGTCGAAGCACGGGCGTGGCGGCGACGGCGGGCTTCGGACCCCGCTACCTGCACTCCAGCGGACAGCTGCACAAGGGAGGGCCCGATACGGGCGTCTACCTCCTGCTGACCTCCGACGCCGCCCGCGACCTTCCGATCCCGAAGTCGGACCATTCCTTCGCCGCCCTTCAGCGTGCGCAGGCCCTCGGGGACGAAAAGGCCCTTCTTCAGCGGGACCGCCGGGTGCTGCGCGTGAATCTGGGCTGGTATGTGGAAGAGGGGTTGGAGGCGCTGATCGAATCGCTGGTCTGAGGTTCGGCGCGCGGGTCACGGGATTCCGAGCACCGCCGTCGATTCAATCCGCTTCGTCGCCGGACCAGGTCGCCCGCATGACGGGCGACCGGAACACGAGGGCCGAGGCCCAGGTGAAAAGCGAGACGATGCCGAGGATCACGGCCATCCGTACCCACGGCTGACCCGACTCCATTCGCCGGGCGGCGATCTTCCACAGGGTGCGGAGCCACTCGAAGCCCCCGATGACGAGCGCCAGCTGCACGAGGCGAACCGCCCAGGGTTGCCTGACGAGCAACACCAGCGGCATCGCCAGCGAAAGCAGCATCAAAGCGGTCGTTCCCGCCCGTGAGAAGTGGGCCGCCATGAGGACGGCGCTCAGGACTACCGGTATCAGCCTCCAGAGCATTCCGGTGGGTATTCCTTCAAAGGTCGTCCTGCCGGACATTCCCGCTTCCGACCCCGGCTACGTCGTCGCGAGAGCCACCACGACAGGAGGTGGCCCTCGTGATTCACCCGTCGGCGGATTTCTCCCGGCCTATTCGAGAACGTGGATATTCCGCTCTGCGCAGATCCTCTTCAGTTCATCCGGCCACACCGTGACGCTCACCTCGCCGAGGTGGGCTTTGCGGAGCAGCAGCATGTAGGTGCGCGACTGCCCGATTCCTCCTCCGATGCTGAGCGGGATCTCGTCGTTCATGATCGCCTGGTGGTACGGCTGCTCGAGGAAGTCGAGCTGGTCGCTGAGCTGAAGCTGCTTCAGGAGGGTCTCCTTCGTCACCCGGATCCCCATGGAAGTCAGCTCGTGCCGCCGCTTCGTTACCGGGTTCCAGACGAGGATGTCACCGTTCAGGCCGTGCGTCTCCTTGCCGGTCTCGGCCGACGTGTCGGTGACCCAGTCGTCGTAGTCCGCGGCCCGCATTTCGTGCGGATAGCCGTCTTTGAGCACCGAGCCGATACCCACGATGAAGATCGCCGGGGAATGCTCCTGGATCACCTTCGTCTCCCGCTGCTTGCGCGGAAGGTCCGGATACATGTCGAGGATCTCCTCGGCATGGAGGAACACGAGCTCGTCTGGCAGCGGCGGGTATCTGGGGTCGTTCAGTGCCGGGTAGTTCGTCAATGCGTGCTCTTCGGCTTCCTTCAGCACCTTCCAGATGCTTCGGACGGTCGACTTGAGAAAGTCGAGGTTCCTCTGGTCCGCGGTGATCACCTTCTCCCAATCCCACTGATCCACGTAGCTGCTGTGATCGTGATCGAGGAAGTAGTCCTTCCGCACCGCCCGCATGTCGGTATTGATGCCCTCGCCGACGTCGCACCCATAGAGCTTCAGGGCCGGCCGTTTCCACTTCGTCGCGGCCTGCACGACGCTCGCCCGGATCGGCGTCTCGAGGCCGAGACCGCAATCGAACTCGATCGGGGTCCGGGACCCATCCCGGTCCAGCATATCGTTCACGCCGCTCTCGACGGTCACGATCAACGGCACCTGGACCATCATCAGGTTCAGCTCGCGGGCCAGACCGTCCTCTATGATCCGTTTCACATCGTAGAGCGCCTTCTGCGTTTCCTTTCGGTCCAGCAGAGGTTCGTAATCGGTGGGAAGGATCTTCGCGACTTCCTCGTACGTGCTGACGCCGGGTCCGGCCAGATCGGCTTTCTTGTCCATGGTATCGGGCATGACGACGCCTCCGGGTCGATCGGTTCGGTCGGAGCGCTCCCGTCAGGACTGGTGGCGGGTGGCTCGGGGTCCGCGCGATTGCCGCGGATAGGCCTGCGGGGCTGCACGAAGTGAGCCATGCTCGGACCCATCGTCGAAATCTCGCAACCCTCTGCCTCGCAGCATTTTACCGACACAAGGAGATCTACGAAGCGAGGGCGGCCCTTCGGTCGGCGGGACGATCTGTCCTCCTGCGGGCGCGCAAAAGCGCGTCGCGCCGCCTATTCCACCCAGTTCTCGAGGAAGCCCCGTTCCCCGCCCTCTGCCTCGTCGATCAGTGCTTGCAGAAGCGCACGCATCTGGGCGTCCGGAAACGTGCCGATGACGAGCCGGTTGTTGATGATCATCGTGGGTGTCGACCTGATGCCGTGCGCATACTCCTCGGAGGTCCGCTCGTACTCCCGCCCGGTCTCGATCAGACGGTGCACGATCGACCGCGTTACGGAGTCGTTGACCGCGCCCTCGAGACCCAGTTCGTGGGCGAGGGAGTTGCGCCATTCCGGTCTCGAATACGCGCTGGTGCACCTCCGAAAAGAGGTCCGGATCGTGAGCGGCCATGTAGGACAGTTCGCACGCTCCGGGGTGCTTGTCCTTTTCGACCACGTCGTTGCACGAGGCATCGAGCGGGAAGAACTGGAAGGCCACGTTCATCTTCCCGGGGAACTCCTTCTTCAGGCGCTTCAGCTGCTCGTACAGGATTCTGCAGTCCGAGCAGAGCAGGTCCGCAAACTCGACGATGCGGATCGGCGCGTCCTCGAATTCCGGCGTGGCGCTCGACGTGCGAAACGGCGAGATCGTACTCGGCCAGGCGACTTCGGGCAGTTCGAAGTACTGCCTTACGAATCGGGCGGACGCGCCTCCGCTCTGAGCGTCGCGCCGGGCCTCGTGATACTCCGCGAACCCCCAGGCCGTCGCGAGCCCGAACAGGGCGAAGGTGGCAAGGTGCAGCAGCGATGGCCGCAGCCAGGGACCGTGTCCGCCCACCCGAGACGCCCCTTCACGGGCCGGCGGATAGCGCCAGAAGAGCCACAGGCTGACGAGGGATGCGATGTAGTAGCCGCTGCAGAGCAGGCAGAGACTCCCGATGATGAAGACCGAGAGCAGGAACAGTGCGATGACCCCCGCCCCGTTGACGAGCGCCACGAACCGGTTCGTGCGCTCGAAAGCCACCGACGGAAAGACCGCTCCGAGCATCACGAGCGCTCCGATGACCAGCCCGGGCACGCCCAGCGGAACGTCGAACAGAGCCGACAGCGAGGAGTACGCGGAGCTGTCGCAGTTGAAGAAGGCGCTGATGTCGCAGAACGAGCCTGCGAAAATCGAGTCCGGGTAGTTCGCTTCGAAGAAGTGGCGGATCGTCAGGAGCGAGAAGAACGCCATGCCGAGGCCGGCCACGAAACTCGCGAGTCGGGGCCCCGGGCGCCCCCCGGTCGTCAGCCCCCCGTCGCCGGTCACCCGTTCGCCCCCAGGTACCGGTCCCGGATCACGTGCAGGTGATGGTCCGCGTGCCCGGCGAGAATCCAGGCTATCGCGCGGACGGAGACCGGGGAGCCGTTGGCGTTCCCGACTCTTGTCCACGCCGCGTCATCGAACGCGCCGAACATTCCGAGTGTCGCGCCCCTCAGCAGATCGAACTCTCGGCCGAGGTCGGTCAGCGGCCTCCGGTCCGACTCGGAAGCGTCCGCATACGCGTTCTCGTCGAAACCGGGCAGGGGCGCGGTTTCCCCGCGTGCCACGCACAGGGCCCGCGTCGCGAAGATCCTCTCGGTGTCGCAGACGTGGTTCAGGACCTGCCGGGTCGTCCATTTCCCGGGAGCGTAGCGATAGTCCGCGATCGCAGGATCCAGCCCCGAGACGAAGCTCGCGATCTCGGCTCTCTGGTCCCGCAGCGTGACGAGAATGTCCTGCGCTGCGACCCGGTCGATGTAGCGACCATAGTAAGGATCGATCGACGGAAAGAAGGGCGGCGGCGGCGCGCGCGGCGCAACTTCGGCCACGAGCGGGGGTCCGAATCCGCCTCACGCCGTGAAAGCCCGCTTGACCCGCTCCCAGAAGCCCGGTTCCTCGGAATCCGGTTCGGGCGCCGGGCTCTCCACCGCCCTCAGCCTCTCGAAGAGTTCCTTCTCATCCTTCGAGAGCTCCGTCGGGGTCCAGACCAGCACGCGTACGATCTGGTCGCCGCGCCCCTTGTCCCGGAGACGGGGCATTCCCTTCCCTCGCAGTCGAAGCGCCTGTCCGCTCTGGATTCCTGCGGGGACCTCGAGCCGAGCCGTGCCATCGATGATGGTCGGAACCTCCACCTGGTCCCCGAGCGCTGCCTGACTCATCGTGATCGCCAGGTTGGTCACCAGATCGTCGCCATGACGTTCGAAGGCCGGATCGGCCTCGACGTCCACG